>JAVBRY010000101.1:0-22458 GCA_031547505.1 Candidatus Gastranaerophilaceae bacterium
GATTGTCGCTCATTGTTTCTCCTTACATATTCATAATACTAGGAATTTGACAAAAAACATTAACAAAAAGACTTAGCCACACTAATCCCGATGTCGAATCTAAAAATGCGAAGCAACTTCTCGCCCCTTGGGGAGAGAGTAATTTTCAATGCGAACATTTAGTTAGCATTACACCTGCTTGTTGGCAAGCCTAAAAGGCGAGCCATACAAGGCTGGGTCCTAGAATAGGAGAAAAATGTGTGAGGGGTCGCTGGCATACATTAGTTAACGGTCACCCCTCACCTTGTTTTTAAAACTTTCGTTATTTTATTAACTCAAGTTAAAAAACTTTCCCTCTCCCCAAGGGGCGAGGGATGTAAATATTAAAAAATTTAATTCAATTTTAATCCCAAAAGCCTCACAGGCTCAGGCTCTCTCTCGACCCAAAGCTGATTTCTGTCTCCCGTTTTATTAGTTCCTATTTCTTTTTTTAATGCAGCAAAATTTATATCAATGAAATTAATATTCTTCACTTCTTGTGAATAAAAAGCCTGTGCACCGCAATTAGGACAGTATTTTGTTAAAGGCTGAAGCAAACCTTGCTTTATGATTGTCTTTCTTTTTACATTACAGCAGGTGCAGCGCACCATATACCATTTATTCTCGATATATTTTCCGCAGTCAGGACAATACTGACCCTCGACATCAGGGTTCACTTTCAGATGTGTACACTCGGTCTTTTTCCTAAAAAACATATCAGCCCCTTTTACGCTACTGTATTATATATAAGGCTTAGTTTAATGAAGTCAAATCATTGACAAATAAAAATGAGCATATAAGATTGTATAAGCGGAATATTTTATTCCGTAAAAAAATCTATTTTACAAAAGGCATCCTGCAAAGGAAACCTGCTAAATAGGATAATACATAAGTTAGTAGATATTAAAAAAGGAGATTAATCTCATGGCACGCGAAAAGTTTGAACGTAACAAACCGCACGTTAACGTTGGTACAGTAGGTCACGTTGACCACGGTAAAACAACTTTAACAGCAGCAATCACCGCTAGTATGGCAGCAGTTGGCCAAGCACAGGCTAAAAAATTCGATGAAATCGATGCGGCTCCGGAAGAAAAAGCTAGGGGTATTACCATTTCTACGTCACACGTAGAATATGAAACAACAGAAAGACACTATGCTCACGTTGACTGTCCTGGTCACGCGGACTATGTTAAAAACATGATTACAGGTGCAGCGCAAATGGACGGCGGTATCCTCGTAATTTCAGCAACTGATGGTCCTATGCCACAGACTCGTGAACACATCCTTTTAGCACGTCAGGTTGGCGTACCTAAATTGGTTGTATTCATGAACAAATGCGATATGGTTGATGATGAAGAACTGTTAGAATTGGTTGAAATGGAAGCTAGAGAGTTGTTGAGCTCTTATGAATTCGACGGCGACAACATTCCTTTCATCAAAGGTTCTGCATTGAAAGCTCTTGAAGCTGTTCAAGCTAATCCAAAAGTCGCTAAAGGCGAAGACAAATGGGTTGATAAAATTTGGGAACTTATGGATGCGGTTGATACTTATATCCCGACTCCTGAACGTGACCTTGACAAACCATTCTTGATGCCTGTTGAGGACGTGTTCTCAATCACAGGTCGTGGTACTGTTGCTACAGGCCGTGTAGAGCGTGGTAAAGTTAAAGTTGGTGAAGAAGTGGAACTGGTTGGTTTTACTGACACTAAGAAAACAACTGTTACAGGTGTTGAGATGTTCAGAAAACTTCTTGATGAAGGTCTTGCTGGCGACAACATCGGTGCATTGCTTCGTGGTGTTGATAAAGAAGATATCCAACGCGGTCAAGTACTTGCAAAACCTGGTTCTATTAAACCACACACTAAATTTACAGCTAACGTTTACGTACTGACTAAAGATGAAGGCGGACGTCACACTCCATTCTTCCCTGGTTACAGACCTCAGTTCTACATCAGAACAACTGACGTAACCGGTTCAATCAAATTCGAAGGCGAAATGATTATGCCTGGTGACAACGTAGTTATGGAAGTTGAACTTATCGCTCCAGTAGCTATCGAGCAAGGTATGAGATTCGCGATTCGTGAAGGCGGACGCACAGTAGGCGCCGGCGTTGTAGATAAAATTATTGCTTAGCAATGATGGGCTAAAGCCCATCCTACAATGA
Source organism: Candidatus Gastranaerophilaceae bacterium (assembly GCA_031547505.1). Classification (GTDB taxonomy): domain Bacteria; phylum Cyanobacteriota; class Vampirovibrionia; order Gastranaerophilales; family Gastranaerophilaceae; genus JAVBRY01. The sequence continues at coordinate 2,183 of JAVBRY010000101.1, forward strand.
CATAAATTTAAAACCGCTCCTTGAAACCAAGGGGCGGTTTTTTAATTAACATATCTTTATAAAACAGCAAAAGTTTTTCTTCACGATGCTTTATCCATATAATTTATCTTTTAAAGCACAATTTCCAAAAACAACGGAAGACCTTGCCAAGTCTCAAACAAAAAACTACACAGAACTGCATAAAGTAGAACGAAAATTAAATGAAATTGATGAAATAGGACAAAAATACACTATGCTTCATCCATATAAAGAAGGTGATTCATTCCGTGTATATGCCACTAATGTCTTGTTCTCGGGAACTAATCACATGCTAAACAGCAAGAGTGTTCCGCTCAACCTGCCAAAAGACGCAGAGGAAAAAGATATAGTTATGGCAATTACGCCAAAAATAGTCGCTAAATGCGAAAAAGAAATGTTTAAAGAATTTATCGCCGATAAAGATAATGTTGAAACAAGAGAATACCTGCAATCACTTCTCAACAAAGTGCCCGCAACAACACATATAGCGTTTTTAAACGGCTATGAAGAGGCAAAAGGCGGATTTTAGTTATTGATCTGACTCTTTATCGTCTTTCATTAATTTTTGAAAATCTGACGGCTTGATACTCTGGATGAAATTTCTAAACTCTTGAGCTTCTTCTTCATCTTTTGCACTGTCACAAGAAACCGAACCGTTCGCAAGAACATTCGCCGTGACAAAAATAGGTGCATCGACACGTATAGAGATAGCTATCGCATCAGATGGACGGGCATCGATTTGGATTTCTTTGCCTTCGGCGTCTTTGAGGAAAATGTTAGCAAAGTAAGTTTCTTTATCCACATCATTAATCTCAATACGATCAACCTCATACCCAACCTGTTCAATAAAATCGACAATCAAATCATGAGTCATAGGGCGTGTAACCGCAATATTTTCAATCTTTCTGATAATAGCACTCGCCTCAGCCGAACCTATCCATATCGGTAAAGCTTTACGATTATCCGTATCATGTAAGACCACAATCGGTGAGCCTGTTCTCGTGTCCAGTGCTATTCCCATTACTTTCATCTTAATCATACTTATATTATAATCCAAAATTAAAAATAGACAAAAATAGTTGGGTCAACAGCAGATTGGGTTAAACAACCCATAAGTCGCTTGACGATAAGAAAAAACCATGCAATCTTAATAAGGTTATGTACGAAAAAATTCACTTTAAAACAATAGACTCGACAAACACCTATGCTCTTTCAGACATAGAGAATCTGGCAGACAAAACTGTCGTCACTGCTGATATTCAAACTAACGGCAGAGGCAGATTCGACCGCACATGGGTATCAGAAAATGATGAAAACCTGTATTTTTCAATTGTTTTAAAACCCGAAAATACAAAACATATCATCAATCTTACACAGTACATGTCCGTTGTCCTTACAAGAGTTCTTGAAAAATATAACGTAAATGCACAGATAAAATGGCCAAATGATGTTCTGGTTAACGATAAAAAGATTGCGGGCATACTCTGTGAGTCACAAAACAAGGGGTTTGTGCTAGGAATCGGTGTGAATCTAAATATGACAGAAGAAGAACTGAAGAGTATTCCGGCTCTTGCAGCATCTTTGTTCTTTGAAATCAACAAAAAAACCGACAAAAATGAATTCCTTGATAAAATTTTAAACGAATTTTTTAAAGGTTATGATGACCTTCTGGAGAACGGGTTTTCACTATTCAAAGATGAATATGAAAAGAAAAGTAATTTCTTAAACAAAAAAATTCTAATAACTCACAACAACAAAACGGAAGAATTTTATGCAGATTTTATCAACGACGATGGCAGCTTAACGGTCATTGACTTAAAAGGGAACGAGAGAAAAATCTATGCGGGAGATATATCTTTGTAGATTTTTCTATAAGCTTTTCCAATGTGCACTTGTGAAAACTTATCCAAGGTAGTAAAATTACGTCAGGACTCAACGATATTAGAGCCGGGATTAAAGCTGTCGAATGGAGTGCGTTATGATAAAAAGATTTTTGTATGTTGTTTTTATAATGGTTATAACTACTTCTTGTGCATTTACTGCCGAACCAAAGAAGCTTCAAGTAACTAAAGTTCCTGCTTCTGACCCGAATGCTATTCGTGCCCCGAGGTGGTCTGAATTTTGCCCCGAAGAATATTTGAACAAAAACTTTATTGACTGGAGCAACCTTGAAGAAAGAGAAAAGCTCTTGCAAAAGAACAACAGGTTCTGTGCCGACAAAAGAGGATGGGTCAAGACTGCTAAATACGCCACCGTTCTCCCTGCCTTATACTGCAATGGTGAACGCACCTCTGTAGAAAATGATGTTAAATATTTCAACACAAACCTTGTATATTGGAACAAACGAAAAGAAGACTTTGACGCATCAATGGGAACATGCAAAGACCTCAAAGATGACGCTCTTGCTATGTGCTATTTAAAAGTCAGAGAGCTGGAGCTCCAAAGAGATATGGTAAAACAAAACCAAACTATTCAACAGCAGATGGCTCTGCAGTCATACTATTTTTATGATTACCAACGAGCCCAAATGCGCCGAATGAATTATATGATGTATGATCATGGCATGAGACTTGAGCATATGTATTATCGCGGGTGGTAATAACACATCAAAAAAGAGGCTTAGAGCCTCTTAATATCTTTATGCACTATTCGAACTTTATCCGTAAAAGTGCCATTTCTTGAAATGGTACTCCCAAGGGGAGTCGAACCCCTGTCGCATCCGTGAAAGGGATGTGTCCTAGGCCACTAGACGATGGGAGCCTATGAATAAGATATTATCCAAAGCATAATCCGATGTCAATAAATTTGTTTAGGCGGATATTAGCCCATAGTATTAGCTGTATTAAAATATATTAATGAAAATTTGATTACAGCACGTTTTTGGAATACTATTTTGATTGAGTATTGAAAATGAGAGGGAAGTAAAAAATGGCTTCAAAAAGATTTTTATTTACTTCGGAATCTGTTACCGAAGGACACCCCGATAAAGTATGTGATCAGATTTCTGACGCAATATTAGATGAATTTTTAACAAAATCACCACGCTCAAGAGTAGCTGCTGAAACTACCGTAACAACAGGTATGGCTTTGGTTTGCGGCGAGATTACATCTGACTGCTACGTTGATATCCCTGCTGTTATCAGAAACATGATTAAAGATATCGGATACAACGGCAAAGAAGGCGGCGGTTTCGACTATAAAACCTGTGCAGTTTTAACAAGTATCGACGAACAGTCTGTTGATATCGCAGGCGGCGTAAACAAGGCTCTTGAGGCAAGAGACAACAACGCAAACACTTCCACTATGGAAACTGAAAACATCGGAGCAGGTGACCAGGGTATTATGTTCGGGTTTGCGTGCAACGAAACACCTGAATTAATGCCTCTGCCTATCAGCTTGGCGCACAAATTGTCCTACAGACTTGCACAAGTAAGAAAACAAGGTATCTTGAACTACTTAAGACCAGACGGAAAATCACAGGTAACTGTTGAATATATAGACGGAAAACCTTCAAGAATCGATACAGTTGTATTATCAACTCAGCACGACCCTGATATCAACGGTGTGGACGATAACAAAATCGTTCAAGACACTATCAGAAAAGACTTAATTGAGCATGTAGTAAACTTCGTTTTTGCAAGCGAACCAATCAAACCTGATGCAAGCACAAAATACTTAATCAACCCGTCAGGCAGATTCGTGGTCGGCGGACCGCAAGGTGATGCAGGTGTAACAGGAAGAAAAATCATCGTTGACACGTACGGCGGTTATTCAAGACACGGTGGCGGTGCTTTCTCAGGAAAAGATCCAACAAAAGTTGACCGTTCAGCTGCTTATGCGACACGTTATGTTGCGAAAAACATCGTAGCTGCCGGATTAGCTGAAAAATGCGAAGTTGAACTGGGATACGCAATCGGTGTTGCGGAGCCTGTTTCAGTAATGATTGAAACTTTCGGCACGGGCAAAATTTCAGACGATGAAATTTCAGCATTGGTTGAAAAGAATTTCGACTTAAGACCGGCTGCAATCATTAACCAGTTTGATTTAAGAGGATTACCTGCTAAAAATGGCGGCAAATTCTACCAAAAATTAGCTGCATACGGTCATATGGGACGTACAGATTTTGATGTTCCATGGGAGAAGACCGACAAGGCAGCGCTTTTAAAAGAACAAGCCGGCTCTAGCTGCTGTTCTTTATAGATAATATTTATCTTCACCAATCGTCATGCTGAACTTGATTCAGCATCGCATAGTCTATGAGACCCTGAAACAAGTTCAGGGTGACGGTTAGTTTAAAATAATAAGAGGCCGGGCTGATTATGCTCGGCTTTTTTATTTCAAAAACGCAATATCTTCTTTTAAAATCATAAATCTAATGGTAATATATTGGGTATACACTTATTTTGTCTGAATCTTACAGAGCTGTCAGGAATGGTCTGCTTAGTCAGACAGTAGTATAAAATGGAGCGGAAATACAAAATGGCCGAAACAAAAGAACAAACAGAATTACTTAACGGTGCGCAGATTTTTCTCGAATGCCTTAAAAAAGAGGGCGTAGAAGAAATCTTCGGATACCCGGGCGGTGTGATTTTAACTATATACGAAGCCCTTTATCACTGTGAAGAAATAAAGCACTATCTTGTAAGACACGAACAGGCTGCTATCCATGCTGCCGAAGGTTATGCAAGAGTGACCGGTAGACCTGGTGTTGCGTTGGTGACTTCAGGCCCCGGAGCTTGTAACGCCATCACAGGTATCGCAAACGCCTACTATGACGGCTATCCGATAGTTGTTTTCACAGGTCAGGTAGGACTCAACCAGATAGGAAACGATGCATTCCAAGAAGCTGATATCGTAGGTATCACACGCTCTTGCTGTAAACATAACTATCTTGTTAACGATATTTCAGAATTACCAAGAATTATAAAAGAAGCGTTTCACATTGCTACTACAGGCAAACCCGGTCCTGTAGTTGTTGATTTGCCAAAGGATATTTTGACAGCGAAAGCTGAGTTTGAATATCCTACAAAAGTTAAATTACCCGGCTACAACCCTACATATAACGGCCACCCGAGACAAATCTCAAAAGCGCTCGAACTTATGTGTGATGCTGAAAGACCGATGATTATTGCAGGCGGCGGCGTTGTATTGTCAGAAGCAAGCAAAGAATTGACAGAACTCGCTGACAGATTGAATATCCCTGTAGCAAACACTTTGATGGGCATGGGTGCATATCCTGCAAGCCACGAAAAATCGCTTGGAATGCTTGGAATGCACGGAAACTTCTGGGCAAACCACGCTGTTTCAAGCTGTGACGTGCTTTTTGCGATAGGAACAAGGTTCAATGACCGTATCACAGGCTGTTTGAAACGTTTCGCAAGAGATGCTCAGGTTATCCACGTTGATATCGACCCTTGCTCAATAAGCAAGAACGTTGCGGTTGATGTTCCAATCGTAGGAGATGCTAAAAATGTCTTAAACGCAATGCTTAAAGAGCTTAATGAAAAAAACCGCGAAACAAACCATGACATTAAACAGGCATGGTTCGAACAAATAGCGGAATGGAAAAAGAAAAGAGCGCTTCCTGCTTGTGTTTCAGACAAGTTGAACCCGCTTTGTGTTATTCAAAAAATCTACGAATACACAAAGGATAAAGATCCTATTATTTGTACAGAAGTCGGTCAGCACCAGATGTGGACCGCACAGCTATACAAGTTCGAACAACCAAGAAGATTCGTTTCTTCAGGCGGTTTAGGCACGATGGGATTCGGGTTCCCTGCGGCTATAGGTTCATCAGTCGGTCAAAAAGACAAAATCGTTATAAACATTGCAGGTGACGGAAGTATCCAGATGAATATTCAGGAGCTTGCGACCTGTGTGGAATACAATATCCCGGTAATCGTTGCGGTCATTAACAACGGTTATCTCGGCATGGTACGCCAATGGCAGGAAAAACTTTTCGAAAAGCACTATTCACAAACAAAAATATCCGGACCGGATTTTGTTAAAGTCGCTGAAGCCTATGGTGCAATGGGTATTCGAGTCACCAAGGAAGAGGAAATCATTCCTGCGCTGGAAAAAGCAATCGAATCGAAAAGACCCGTGTTTATCGATTTCATTGTTGAAGAGTTTGAAATGGTTTATCCATGGGTACTTGCAGGCAATCCGATAAACAAAGTCCTTCTGTCGAATGACAGTCCGATACAGTAGATTGGGCTTCAATCCAAATGTCATGCCGAACTGCGGCGCCGACCCGGTCGTGATTCGGCATCTGAACCCACTCCGGGTTATAATTTTACTCTAAAATGCAGAGAAAAAGAAAACACTCCAAAATCATTAGACCCTGAAACAAGTTCAGGGTGACGAATAAGATAAACCAGAGGTAAAAATGAGTCACATAATTTCAGTTTTAGTAAAAGATGAAGCAGGTATACTGTCGCGCATAAGCAGTTTATTCAGCGGCAGAGGATACAGCATTGAGAGCGTCACGGCTGCGCCCACGCTGGATAAAGACTATTCCAGGCTCACCATCGTAACAAGCGGTGATGAAAAGGTTCTTGAGCAAATTACAAAACAGCTGAATAGAATTATTCCGGTTATAAAAGTTTTGTATTTTAAGAACGAAGACGCAATTGAGCGTGAGTTTATCCTGTGCAAAGTGACTGCGAAAGACGAAGACAGAAGCGAGATTTTGAGAATAGCTGAAATTTTCAACGCAAAGATTATTGAAGTGACTCAAAAAACATACACGATTCAGGCTCTTGGCGATTCAAGACAGATACGTTCATTGATAGATCTTTTACGTCCGATAGGTATAAAAGAGCTTGTGCGTTCGGGGAAAGTAGCGATTTCAAGAGAAAATCAGTTTATTAATCTGAAAAATGTGTAGATAAAGCTGTCATTCCGGCCTACGAGCCGGAATCTGAACCAACTCAGGGCGATTCTTTTACTCTGAAATGCAGAGAAAAAGAAAACAATTTAAAATCATCAGATCCCGTGTCAAGCACGGGATGACGCTACTAGGATGTAACAATGTCAAAAATGAAAATAGCGTTTATTCCGATAGATAATCGTCCTGTGTGCTACACACTGGTGGAGCAGATTGCAAAGATTGATAAGAATCTTGAGCTTTTGCTGCCCGATAGAAAATATCTCGGTGATTTAAAAAAGAATGCCGATGTTGAGCCTATTTATAACTGGCTTTCAGACATTGTCGACATTGATGCAATAATCCTTTCTCTCGATACCATTGCACATGGCGGACTGATTCCTTCACGGCGTTCGACTGATTCTTTCGTTGAGGTTGAATCACGAATGCTAAAATTCAAAGAATTATTGAAAGAAAAGAATACTAAAATCTATGCTTTTTCAAGCATCATGCGAATCTCGAACAACAACGTGAACGAAGAAGAAAAGGAATACTGGAGCGAATACGGGGAGAAGATTTTCAAGTATTCATATGATTTGCATAAAGATGGTGAAGTGAAAACCGATGTCCCTGCTGAAATTATTGAAGATTATACAAATACAAGAAAACGAAATTTTGATATAAATAAAATGTATCTTGAGTGGCAGAAAGAAGAGTTGTTTAATACTTTGGTCTTTTCAAAAGACGACTGTGCAGAGTTCGGGCTGAATGTGCAAGAGGCAAAGGCGTTGGATTACCTTATCAGAAGGGATGGCTTAGACAAGAAAACTTGTGCGATGCCTGCCGATGCAGGCATGACAACAATTTCATGTCCACCTTCTGCATTAATAAAAACAGGTGCGGATGAAATCCCGTTGAGCCTTTTAGCCAGAGCTATTATCGGGGATAAAAAGGTAAAAATAGCTCCCAAATTCACACATCCCGACTTTATAAACAACATTTCAAAATACGAAGACATCTCTGTTTATGAATCCGTAAAAGGGCAAATAGAGCTTGCAGGTGCCAAGTTTAGTATTTTAAGCGATGAAAAAGATGCTGATATAACACTCCTTGTGAACAACTTCAAAGAAACACAGGGCGAGCTTGTGATGGGTGTCGATGTTGAGGGGTTCGATGGTCAATTTATACTACCTGAAAAGCCTTATGTAATTGCGGATATTTTGAACGCAAACGGCGCTGACAACTCTTTTGTGGAAAAGCTCTTGGCTTTAGATATAGACTCCAACAAGTTTCTCGGCTATGCAGGCTGGAACACAACAGGCAACACGCTCGGCAGTACCCTATGCTGTGCGTTGGTGAAATATTTTGCACAAGATTATGATGAAAATGCATTCAAGAAAGTCCAAATGGTACGGTTTTTAGATGACTGGGCATATCAGGCAAATGTTCGCAAATTCATAAAATCAAAAGACAAGTCTCCTAATACAGAAAATTTAAAAACAGCTATGTGTGCGTATGAGGAGATTTTGAACAAAAAGTTTGGAACAAATTTCAGCCCGTCATACGGATTTCCGTGGGATAGATTTTTTGAAGTTGAAGTTAAAATATAAATCATGACCGGCTTTGCCGGGAATTCTTGCTTGAGTCGTAGACGACACGGGAGTCATACGAATCAGGATACTTGAACAAGTGCGGTCGCGATGCTCTCTCAGAATGACACCTAGAATATTTGCGCAAAAGACATGAAATAGTCGCTCACCACATTATAGATAATCGGCAGAATCCAAATGAGAATCGCAGCACCAAGAACTGGTTTGAACAGGAAGCTCAGCTGGAATACGTTTACTTGCGGTGCGGTTTTTGAAATAATACCCAAAATCAAATCCTGCCCCAATGTTGCCAAAAGGACAGGGGATGCTATTTGAAGCCCCACATACAAAACGTTTGAGGTCAGTTTTATCAGATAATCAAAATTTACAAGTTTTTCAATAGGAATAATCATTCCATACATTGGAAAAATCTCGAAACTCCTCACAAAAGCGTTCATAAGCCAGTAGACACCGCCTACATGGATAAAAACAAGAATAGCAAAAATACCAAAGTAGTTACCCAAAATGGCAACCTGACTCTGAGAAGTCGGGTCCATGACCATTGCGGAAGAAAGACCCATCTGCATATTAATCATATCACCTGCCGCCACAATAGCTGTAGTAATACATTGTGCTATAAATCCGATAATCGCACCTACCACAACATTCAACAAAATCCCTAAAAACAAGGATGTACCCGTAACTATAGCAGTCGGTTTAAGCACCATCGTTAAAATAATAGTCAGAATAAATATTAATCCCAACTTGACCATGCCGGGTATTTCTTTCCTGTTTAGAACAGGCGCCATTCTTACAAAACCCGCCAGACGTGCAAAAATGAAAATCCCACCGCCAATTGCTGTGTTAATTTCAGGAAAATATTTAGGAAAGTCGCGTAAGATTTCTTCCAGCATACATTATCTGCCTAATATCTTGTTAGTTTCAATTAAGTTTGGACGCGGGTTGGGCATTTTGTCAGACGGGTAAGTTTTGATTTTTTCCTGATTGTCGATAAACGGAATTTTACCCGGATGGCGCATTATATCGCCGATTTCTTGTTTTTGGAATCTGCTGTCTTTCATCTCACCTGCAAATGGTGACGTATATTTGTGATAGTTGTTAGGCAAAACATAATTATCCTGCGAAGGGATTTGGGTGAACGCCATTTGAAACCCTTCCTGCAAAAATGAGGTTAATAGTCTTACATAACCTGTACCAAGTATTATTAATACCAAAAATACAGAAAAGATTTTAGGAGCAGCTGCAATTGTTTGTTCCTGAACCTGTGTAACCGCCTGCAAGATACCGACAACAAGACCGATTCCCGCTGCCGTCAATACACAAGGCATCGATATCATCAGCATCGTCACAAATCCTTTACCCATATATTCTAATAATAGTTCCATTGAAGTTTCCTTTAATTAAAGCTTTGAACCAGTCCATGGACAATCATCGACCACCCGTCAACGGCAATAAATATAAGCAGTTTAAACGGAAGCGAAATGATTGTCGGAGATAACATGAACATACCCAGTGCCAGCAGTATGTTTGCAACAACAAGGTCGAGTACAATAAACGGTACGAAGATAATAAACCCTATCTCAAAAGCTGTCTTAAGCTCGCTCACGATAAACGCCGGAGCAACCTGCCAGATAGTTATCTCGTCAGGATTGTTCGGGCGTGCCGTGCCGGAAAGTTCTATAAAGAATGTCATGTCTTCCTGCCTTGTCTGCTTCATCATGAATTCTTTCAACGGCTTTGAACCTTCGTTCAGTGCCATTATCATATCGCCGTTTTTTGTGTAAACAGGTTCACCCATTGCCCACATTTTTTGAAAAACCGGGTTCATTGTAAAAATTGTCAAAATCACGGACAACCCGACAAGAACAACCCCCGGTGGAACCTGCTGTGTACCGAGAGCCTGTTTCAACATTGAAAAGACTATCGTGTATCTTAAAAAACTGGTCATACAAGTAAACACAAGCGGTAACGCCGAAAATATCGTCATTACCATAAGCATTTGTATAACCGGATTTAAATCCTTTAATAAACTGTCCATACATATCCCTTTTGTTGTTATGTTTTTCCGCCTGTGCAATCGAAGATTGCTTCATTCACTTCATTTCATTCCGTTCACAACGGCGGTATCGAACGGTTACAGTCCTAATGGCGGGCAAAGCCCGACCTTCGGACTTTCACACACGGCTCACGCACTCAATTTTTTCATTATTTCTCGCATCACCGGCTGCTTAGAGTTGTCGTTTGCAGGTGTTGAGCTTTGAAGTGCTGCCATAATGTCCATATAGTTCACTTGTTTTGGTTCTTCTCTGTATTCTTCAACATATTCGTTAAAGTATTCTTTTTGCGGCTCTTTCTTTGGCGCCAACACATCCATTATGTTATTGTCAGAGAATTTTACATCTGCCTCTGCTTTCGCCCCTGTATGTGCCGTAGTATTTGCCTCGGCAAGCGTGTTCATATCGAATGCACTGTTAAACGGAATAGAGCCCTCACCGTCCAATTTTGCCAAGAAAGAAGTTCTTTCCGTATCGCCGGCAATCAAAAATCTCTCTACACCCACTTTAATAATATAAAGCGTTTTTCTCTGTGAAAGATTCAGCACATTTTCTATGCATAGCTGATTGTTGTTTTTAGCGAATTTGCCGTTCGTCATGGTCTTTTTGACAACGAGCATTGATACGAATATAACGCCCACCATCGCCAGTGTGTAAACTCCAAACTGTAAAATATATGTTCCCATTTGCTTATCCCCTTTATTTTAGTCTTTGCTGTTGGGTTAAAACCCAACCTACATATGCGCCGATTAGGCTAAGTTTTATATATCTTCTTCATCTACATCAAAGTCGCTGTAATCAAAGTCCTCTTCAGCGAACTCTTCCTGAGGAGGCGCTTCGTATTGTTCCTGCTGCTGCGGTTCTTGATAATTGTGCGCAGGTGCAGGAGCGCTCTGATGAGAATATGAAGGTTCAGAATACTGAGCTTGTGCTGAAGCCATATTTTTTTCTTCAGTGAAGATTTGGTTTATTCTGACTCCATACCTATCATTTATAATGACCAATTCGCCGCAGGCAATAATTTTGTCTTCGACTTTTAAGTCAATACGGTTGTCATAAACAGAACCCACGTCTACAACGAGTCCCTCAGAGATTTGCTTCAGCTCTCCCAAAGTCAGTTTGACTTTTTCAAACTCCGCTCCGAGTTCAACCTGAATGGTATCCCACATTACGTATGCATCGCTGCCGTTCATATATTTGCCTCCGTTCATATCAGTGTCATCAAAATCTAACATTAATGCCGGGTTTGGAGCTACGCGAAATCTCTTCCTCTCTCCGTTATAAAGCAAGGTCATCTCTGAAGAATGACTCTCTTCCAGCATTACTACATCATCTATCTCAAGCTGTTTTAAATCAGTCAGCTTTAGTTTTGTTCTTCCTACCTCTAGTCCCACATCCGCTGTGCAGTATGGAAAATCATGTATCGTAAAAGTATCCTGGCCAAAAGGCATGGGATCAGGCTTGAGCGCAACTGTAGGAATGGTTACAATCATTTTTCCAAGCACCCGATATTCGTCCTGGAGGAAATATGTCAGATTGCATTCATTGTAATTTGTATTGTTTCTTGGGAGCTCATTGCCTTTTAAAACAAGGGTCTCAAAGCCGTTATATAGAAAATTATTAAACTCCGTGAGGATTTTCGCCTCAAGTTCAGTCATCTTTTCCATATTAAAGTTGGTAGATCTGCCAATACCCAAAGAACCTTCAAACAGGTTTCTCACAATCTGTTTTGAAAGCCTTATAAAAACCGAAAGCTCTTTATTCAGACGAATCTGGGTTACAAAATACTCATCAGAAGGTGCGAGAATATTCACATTCTCACTCAAAGCAACAAGTCTGCCTCTCAGCTCACCATCCCAAAAATCAGAGGAATAGGCATCAATTTTTCCCGAAAAATTATAGTCAAACCAGCTGAATGTCTGTTTTAACTTTTTGGAAAATTCAGATATCTCTATTTTTTCTTCGAAATTATAGTTGCCTGCGCGCAATTTTTTATCCCTCATCCCAAAAGAAAATGTCTGTTTCAAAGCTTATTTTGTGAATTACAAATACATCTTCCCCAATATTAATATTAAGTTTTGAAAGCAAGTTTAACATCATATATTCACTGTATATTTCTTAATGATGAGTTTGAAAAAGTAAAGGGTGATGTTTTGAGGTTAAAATAAAATAACAACATAATAAAAAGACGGGTATAATACCCGTCCCTTGTTTGATTTTATCCTTAGAAGTCTAATTCTGTCTATTTTTCTTTTACTATTGCACAAAGTGCATCTACAAGAATCGGATCCCATTTTATTTCCGCTTCTTCCATCATAATTTTAAGTGCCTCATTATCAGGCATAGCCTTACGGTATGGTCTGTCTGCAGTCAACGCGCAGAACGCGTCCGCAATAGCAATAACCCTCGAACCCAGCGGGATACTGTTGCCCTTGAGGCCTTCCGGTTCACCCTTACCGTCCCAGCGTTCTTTGTGGTAATGGATATAAGGGATAACCTCTGACATGAAGTTTATACTCATCAGCAAGCTCACACCGACATTCGGGTGGTTCTGGAGTTTGTTCCAGTCTTCTGTGCTGAGTTTGCCTTTTTTATTGAAAAGTTCGCTCGGAAGAGTAATCTTACCGATATTTCTCAACAATCCGGCATAATATATCAAATCTTTTGTCTTTTCGTTCAATCCAAGATAGTTACAAAGCTCTCTCGACAAGTCAGCAACGTTTTGAGAGTGGTTTTCACTGAACTGGCTCTTCGCATCAACGGCTTTAGCGAGCATTTCAACAAAATTCTGCTGGTCTTCGCCCAAATCACCAATCGTAGCAGTCAATTCTGCACGAAGATGCTGCAACTCCACGATAGAGATATCCTTATCTTCAATCGCTTTTGCTGTTTCCTCAGTCAACTCAAGAAGAAGCATAGAAAGGGCAAACAACCTTGCAGTAACTTCTGCAAGCTGTCTGAATTCAGGTGAAAGTTTTTTCTCACCGTAAGATTCAATAACAATAACACCTACAGACTCGACATTGTTGTGCATTGGGATTGCGATATATTCTTTTGCTTTATCGTCATTGAGTTCTTTAACAGGCGTGAATTTGTTAGAAACAATAGTTTCTCTTTCTTCATAAGCTTTTGAAACAGGTTCTTTTGAGCTAAATGCATAGCCTATATTATGAGAATATAAGTCATCGGCAAAATCTACTGAAGAACCTACAAGAACTATATCCTTGTCGGTTTTATCCAAACCTTTAGCAAATTCTTTGGACAAGAAGATGTGGCATGCATCTATATCTAACATTTGTGTAATGGTTTTGGCAATTGAGTTATAGATGATGTAGTCTTCTTTGTTGTTGAAACCAAGCACACTCAACGTATTGTTGATTGAATAGATAGAAATCAATTCTTTCAACTGCTTTTTAAGGCTTTCGCCCTTGTCAGCACTGTCATGCTTTTTGATTTTCTGTGCTAAGTCGTCTGAAATAAGGTGTTCTGTCAAAAAGTCACCGAGGTTGAGGGCAAAAATTTCCTCAAGTGGATCGTCTCCTAGAAGCTCTGTGCTACGTGTAAAGACAGATACGCCTTTTTCCGCTTTGTTTTTACTCATAATTAATTCCTAACTTACTTTCATATTTTTATTATCGGCTGTTAGATTAGAAAACTTTATAGGATTTTACAAAAATTTATACTTTAGTTGTAGAAAGTTCATATTAAAGTTACTTAAATTTATTGTTTAAGAAAAAATATTTAGGGAAAGATGGGGAGGGAATTGGGTTTTAGAGTTTAATGATAATATTTATTATGTAAATGAATTGTCATTGCGAGCGAGTGTAACGAACGCGGCAATCCAGGCAAACGCATAAACCTTGTTGTCATACCGCAGAGTCAAGTGTTACAAGTATTTATGATTAATAGCTGTGCGGTATCTTATCAACTATAATTATAAGTTTTAAGTTTTCAAACCTGACTGGTAAGATACCGAACATAACAAATTAATAAAAATAATTAGCTTGGTGCTTCGGCATGACATTAGGAAACTTTGTAACAATAATAAACAAATTCCTCTATAATTCGTAATATTTTTTTTTTATAATAATATAATTGTATAGGGAGTCTTGTGCTCTCAGTTTCAAGAAGGAATAAACTCGATGAAAATCGCAATCTACCCGGGCAGCTTTGACCCCATAACAAAAGGACATTTAGATGTTCTTGATAAAGCAACCAGGCTGTTTGACAAGGTTATTATCGCTGTTTTAAAGAATGACTCAAAAAAAGGATTTCTCCCCACAACCGACCGCATAGCCTTGATTAAAAAGTCGGTTGCGCAGTATGATAATGTAGAAGTGGACTCCTTTGACGGATTGACAATAGAATACGCTAAATCAAAAGGATCGAACATATTGATAAGAGGGCTGAGAGCGGTATCAGACTTTGAGTATGAAATGCAGCTTTCTCAAACCAACAATGCGCTGGCTCCTGAGATTACAACGGTATTTTTGATTACAAGACCAAAATACAATTTCATATCATCGAATACTGTAAAAGAAATTGCAAAAATGAACGGCGATATTTCTAAATTCGTGCCGCCATGTGTGGTAGAATATTTTAATAATATACAGGAAGGTTAGAGTTATGACACAACTTAGAATAAAAGAACTTTTAAAAAGAGCTGACAATATACTGGAAAGAGGTCTTCATATCCTTCCGGGCTTTGTTATAATCAGAAGTTCTGAAATGGAAGCGAATCTTGACCGCATAGATGCTTCTATCCCTGAAGATATTAAAGAAGCAGAGTCTATCTTAAGACGCCGTGAAGAACTGCAAATCGAAGCACAGCAAAGAGCAGAGCGCATTATTATCGATGCAAGAAATGAAGCTGAAAAAATCCTCAGCGAATCAGAGCTCTTGAATCAAGTGCACAAAGAAGCTGAAAAAATTAAAGAACAGGTTCTTAACGAATGTCAGGAACTAAGAGACAAAACCGTCGATGAAGCTAAATTGATTAAAATTAAAGCAGAAGACGAAGCAATAAGAATTAAAGAAGGCGCAGAAAACTACGCCGAGCAGATATTGAACAATATTGATACTGACTTAGTTCAGCTTCAGCAGATTGTTCAAAACGGCAAAATGTATTTGAGCCAATTAAAATCAACAAACACCGTACAAACAACTTCTTATCCGCAAGAAGCTGTTGATTACAAAAAATCTACCGCAATGGAAGATTTCGATTCTAACTATATTTTATAGAAAAACAAATGTCATAACCAACTAAAAAATCGATTGAGATGGAATCGAAAACTGATTTTTTGTTGCCCTGAACTTGATTCAGGGTCTCATTATTTACTGAATTTATACACCCGAGCTCGTCACCTTAATCTGCTTCAAACGTTTTTCAAGCTTGCGATACCACTTGAGTTTCTGCCTAAATATATATTCATAGTCGTCAATATCGCCGTTTCGAATATCTTGAAGATGTCTGTCACAAAATGCTTCGAAGTTTGTTTCAAGCTGGTTAGTCAGCTCTTTTCTGTCAAAATCCTTGCTGGTGATAATGTGCGGCTCACCAATCTCAACGAGCACTTCCGGTCTGTCTTCTCTTAAGAACATATAGTTCACGGATATCGGAATCAGGTTAATACCGCCGACTTCTTTCACAACATTCTTTGCGATATAAGCCATGCCTGTTTGAAACTCGATAGGACGATACATTGGCGGCTTGATAATCCCTTGAGGGAATATCCATAGTGAAATATCTTTGTTATAAAGCTGCTCCGCGGCGTATTGAAGCGCACGCATAGAAGCTTGTGGAGACTTTTTATTAACCGCAAATGCTCCCGCTTTTGAAAGGATAGGAAATCTGTTCAACTCCTCAATCATCATGCGGATTGTCGTACCAAATACCCTGCGGCATAAATTGTAGCCGAGCATGCCGTCATACCAGTTGTTATGCGGAGCATACAGGATATTTGCGAACTCAGGGTTTCTTTTATCGTAGTTTTCTCTGTTTTTAACTTTCAGAGAATAGAATCTGGTTTCGAGCATGTTATAGAAAAACCTGTCAGCAAGCCAAACCCAAAACGGGCCTGTTTTAGCTTCTCTAAACTTCTCATCTTTATTCCTTAGCTTGGTTGGAGGAACATCTAAATATGTCTTTTGAGCATTCAAATCCAATTAACGACTCTCCTGTATGGGGTTTGAGGGAAAAATACTTTTTTCCCCAGTTTTTTGATTGTGTTTAGACTATTCTACAATCTTTTGCCTATTTTTAAAATAGCGAAGTAGGATAATTTTACAATAGGACTGGGGAAAAATCGAAGATTTTTCTTACGCCTTTGTCCGCCTGTCAAATCAAAGATTTGTTCGTTCTCTTCACTTCGTTACTTTCACAACGGCGGTATCAAACGGTTTGGCTCTTCGGCGCTGACCTTCGTCAGCTTCTCCGAGCCGCCACAGCGGCGCCAACCCGGTTGCATGGCTTACGCCTTCTACTCTTTTAACTCAAGTGTATATATCTTCGTTTTTCTTATCTCTGGTTTTCTTGTTACATAGAAATTAAATATTATTTTCTCTTTTTTCTTGTCATCAGGGATGTAGTATCTATACTCCAGAACCATTGTCGGACTGACGTCTCCGGGGCTAAAAAGCCTTTTCTTAGAGAATAATTTTTCTTGGTCCACAATCAGCTCTCTTCCTCTATGGATAACATTAACCTGAAGATAAAGAGCATTTACGGAATCTAGTGTATTGTTTTTTATATTGTATTTAATTGTGACGATTTTTTGGTCGCCCAAAAAGCCTTTTTTCACACCTGTTGTAAGGTTTTCAATGGTGAAATCCTTGTCAGTGAGTATATATTTTTCATGATATTTACGAACCATTTTGAGTTTGTATTCATAGAGTTTTACCTCTTCAGGTCTGTCCAAATCACTGTAATAGCCTATTACATCTATAATAATCTGTTCATAAACATCGAAATTAATATACCCTGGATCCTGCGAAAAAGCCTTTTCCATATACAGATACGCCTGCAATGGGTCTATGTCTTTATACAAGATAGCAAGTTTATAGTTAACAATAACCGTATCACGGTATTTTAACGAGGTTTCCATATTTTTTATTGCAAGATCAAGTCTCTCGTCTTTGAGATTCTGTCCGGCAAGATTGTCATAGCCTTTGACTATTTTCACAATAGCATGGTTTATAGGTTTGCTCTTTTTGACAAATTTATAGTACTCTAATGCGGTTTTATACTCCGCTATCGCATTTTCATAGTCTTCTCTGTTTGAATATGCATCACCAAGCTTGATAAAGAAGTCACCTTTAGCGGTTTGAATGACTTTGTTTTTCTTATTAATAATTCTATTTATTGCTTCTTCAGCTTTTGGGAAATTGCCGGCTCTGATTTCAAAATCTGCCAACTCAAAGTAAGGTTTGACGATACCATACTGTGAGAGCAAGATAGCTGTCTCAAAGTTCTTTTCCGCTTCATCCAAATCACCGAACTCCTCATACAGATACCCCAATTTTGTGTAAATTTTCGGATCGGTAGGGGCTTGTTGGCGTTTTTTTTCAGCTTGTATAATTTCCTCAATCAGAGCTTTTTTTCTTCTTTCGGCTTCTTGTGCAGCATCCTTGGGTTTATCTTCTTTTGCTCTTTTAGCTGCTTCTTTTGCGGCAATTTTTTCGTATTTAACTTCTGCCTTATGCTGCATAAGATACGTGATTCCTGCCACAGCAATAAAAACCGCCGAAGCGGAAAGCATAACGGTAATTATGTATCCTAAAATTCTTTTATTCATACAGTTCCTGCATTGAAACCGATTCGATTCCTTCTATTTTATCCAGTTCCTTGTGCATGTGTTCTAATGGGTTGGTTTCCGTCAGACAGAGCCTGAAATCCACTTTCACCATATTTTCATCGTTCGGCCTTTTTGTGTTTATTTCATAAAGAGATTTGAACTCTGCAATTATCCTCGAATAGATCTCATCAACTATATTGTTTGAGCAGAAGAAAGATATTTTGAATTTGCGAGGATTTTTCTTTCCTCTGTGCAAATATTCTTTTTCAAAAATTCTTATCAAGACAAGCACCGCAACCGAAAGCACCGTGGCAACCATCGCGAGCGTTCTGAACCCACATCCGCATGCCATACCGATACTCGCAGTAATCCACAGCGTCGCCGCTGTCGTCAAGCCATAAATTGAAGAACCGTGCCTGAGGACTGTTCCGCCGCCTATGAAACCAATACCTGTTAAAATTTGTGCCGCAATCCTTGCAGGGTCAGCCTGAGGACTGTGTGCAAAAATCGGAAACGCATATATAGAAAGCAATGTAAAGATACAAGAACCGAGACACACAAGGATATGCGTTCTTAACCCCGCCCATTTGTTCGTGATTTCACGCTCAAAACCAATCGCAAAACCCAAAACAATAGCAAGAAGTATGTTTAAAAGCATACCTTTGTCCATAATTATTGTATCTAAAATCGCATTCTCACTCATAATAAAACCCATTATAACCTATTGTGACAAGAAAATTATAATCTAAATGCCGTATTTATACCATACGGGGATTGGAGTAGAAACACATTGTCATTCCTGCGCAGGTAGGCAGCATTTGTAGGTTGGGTGCAACCCAACAATGTCCTGTAATGGGTCCAAATCTAGTTTTCTCCCCCTGGGGAGAAAGTAGCAGTAGGTCGGGTTTTAACCCGACAAGAATTAATCTAAATTCATATCTTTTAAATTATATTTGTCACCAAAATTACACCAATCAGCTTCATAAAATCCGTCTTGAACAAATTTATTAAATGTAGAATATTTCCAATTTTTAACAGAGGATTCATAGCCGTGTTTTACCGGATTATAGTGAATATAATCTATATGCCTGTGTAAATCTTCTTCATCTCTAATGGTATGTTCCCAATATCGTTTTTGCCAAATATTTTTTTCACCTCTATTTTTTTGCTTTTCTGTAATTTCATAGTTATTCAAATGCGACAAATCAATCTGCTTTGAAAAGAAGGTCTTTATTGCTTTTATTATTTTAGGATAATCATCAATATTTTCAGGCTGTATAATCATATGGAAATGATTTGGCAAAATACATATTGAAACAATATCAAACGGATAAGATTTTTTCGCTTTAGTAAAGGCATTTCTTAATTGATTTATGTAATTTATTAAAATATCTCTGCGTTTATCTGTAACCACAGTAATAAAAACCAAACTATTCGTAATGAACAATCTTCTGTAATTCATATGACTATTTTATAACAAAATTTAATGCTTGTCGGGTTAAAACCCGACCTACGTTTACCCTGATCGCATCTTACTCTTAGGATCTAAAATATCTCTCACCGTATCGCCTACAAGGTTAAACGACAGAACCGCGATAAAAATCAAAAAACCGGGAGTCAAAAGCCACGGACGATAGACAATATTCACATACTCCTGCGCCTCTTTTAGCATATTACCCCAACTGGCGTCAGGCTGCTGAATACCTAAACCCAAAAAGCTTAAACCCGACTCTGCAAGGATATACGACGGCACGCTCAGAGTCATTGCAACAATGACATAGCTCAAAGTCTGCGGCAAAAGGTGTTTTATAATAATCCTTCTTTTTGAAGCACCGATTGATTCTGCGGCTTGAACGAATTCTTGTTTCTTGATAGAAAGAACCATACCCCTTACAACCCTTGAAAATCCTGCCCATCCGATAAGGGCAAGAAT
>JAVBRY010000034.1:0-7006 GCA_031547505.1 Candidatus Gastranaerophilaceae bacterium
TTTAAGCCCTGCATTTACATATTTGTCATGTGCTTTTAAAAATTTCTTTTTGGCTCTTGATTCTTGCCTATCGGCTTTTGTTTGTCCGATTTGAAGTCCCAAAATTTTAATTCCCATAATATTCTCTCCATTTCCCTATAAGTTATAATTCCCTGTTAGAAGAAGATAAAGTATTTTTTAACAGGAAAATTGACATACTGTTTCTATTCTATTCTATTCTATTGCTTATTATGAAAGGGTTTCAGCGATTTAAATTCGTGTTTACATTTGTTAATATTTCAAAAAAAAGTGAATTCTAATTAGAATTCACGATAACGCCGATTGTGAACAAATGTTAATTAAAGTTTTTACCCCTAAAATACAATAGTGACTTTATTTTTACCTAACAAGCGAATTTCTGTTAGCAATTTTTATTTTGTTTATACTTAATTCAACTATAAAACAAAGCTCCAAAGGAATGAAAATGTCTATAAATACCGGCAGCATCGGGTACAATTATCCTCAGGCAACTAAAATTCAGCCTAAGCCGAACCATCAAAACGGTAACCTGAGAAAAACAGAATTAGGACCGGATAATACAGTGTTTGTAACTAGAACCAATGCACTCACTAATAAAGTTGTAACTACCAGCCATTATAATGAAGATGGAAGCTGGATAGAAGCAAGATGTGATGCTGATGGTAATTTAAGCATCGCGACCGGATATCGAAAAGACGGAAGCAAAGAATATACTGCAAAATATATTCCCGGTACCGGAAGAATTAGTGAAATAATAGATTATGATAAAGATGGAAATCTCATTACAGCGACTCCGAAAAAAAGCGGCAGAGGCTGCTATGGCAGAGATCTTAATGGTTTAAGAAATGTATACGCATAAAATAAAAGCTCTTTCTTAAAAAAGAGCTTTTTAAAATCTTGACCTGCTGTCGCAGGAGATTCCCGGTCAAGCCGGGAATGACAATAACTTTTAAATTTTAAACAAATTCTTTGATTTCAGCAGCCATGTTCTTTGCGTCTAATTTGATGCTTGGACCCATTGTTGTAGTCAAGAACACTGACTTAACATAAGTACCCTTCGCCGAAGACGGCTTCGCTCTTAAAACCGCATCTGCTAATGTCGCAAAGTTTTTAATCAAATCGTCAGCAGAGAATTTCACTTTACCGATAGGAACGTGAATCATACCCTGTTTGTCAGCTCTGAATTCAACTTTACCGGCTTTAGCATCTTTAACTGCAGTAGCTACATCAAGAGTAACAGTACCTGTTTTCGGGTTCGGCATCAGGCCTTTCGGACCTAATAAACGGCCGATTTTACCGAGCATACCCATTGTATCTGGCGTAGCGATAAGAGTATCAAACTCGAACCAGCCGCCCGCAATTTTGTCGATAAGTTCTTCTGCACCGGCTTCATCAGCGCCGGCGTCTTTAGCTTCAGTAGCTTTAGGGCCTTTAGCGATAACAACAACTCTGATTTCTTTACCCAAACCGGCAGGTAAAACTGTGGTTGAGCGGATTTGTTGTTCTGCTTTTCTTACGTCAATACCTAAACGCATGTGGCATTCAACGGTTTCGTCGAATTTTGCTGTTTCTTTAGATATTTCTTTTAATTTATTAACGGCATCAACCGCTGAAGCAGGTTGTTCAAACCCTTCAAGAAGTTCTGCCATTTTCTTTTGTCTTTTAGTTAACTTACTCATTTTAAAAATTTCCTTTCTGTGGTCTTAGCGGGTTTCTGCTGTGAACTTTTCGTTTGTTGTCCTGATATTCATCAATCGGACTTTAACTATTCAGGCTCTCTTCGCAGGTTTCCCCTTCCACTTTAACGGCGGTTAGCCTTCTACTGTAACACCCATAGCTCTAGCTGAGCCTGCAATCATTTTCACTGCCGATTCTATAGTGGTAGCATTCAAATCTTCCATTTTAGTTTTAGCAATTTCCTCAAGCTGAGCCTGAGTGATTGTTCCGACCTTTGTTTTGTTTGGAGCAGCTGATCCTTTAGGGATGTTGATTGCTTTTTTAATCAAAACTGCAGCCGGCGGGCTTTTAGTTACGAATGAAAAACTTCTGTCTTCATAAACATCAATAACAACAGGGATAATGTATCCTGCTTGAGATTCTGTTTTAGCATTGAACTGCTTACAGAAATCCATGATGTTTACACCGTGCTGACCTAACGCAGGACCAACCGGTGGTGATGGATTTGCTTTTCCGGCTTCGATTTGAAGCTTGATTTTACCCATGATTTTCTTTGCCATTTTTTTCTCCTTTCGTGGTCTAGCAGGGACTTTCCGAATTTTATATTGGTTGGGCTTTAACTCTTTAAGCCCTTCTCGGCAGGTTCCCCTTCCACTTATTTGTTACGACACTGTGTGTGTCATTTGTATATTCGCTAATGTTTGATTAACTATGTGCCAAACCCTATACTTTTTGTATTTGTTTGTATTCCAACTCCACAGGTGTTTCACGTCCGAAGATTGAAACAGAAGCTCTGAGTTTTGATTTGTCCGGATAAACTTCTGTAATATCTCCGATAAAGTCCGCAAATGGTCCTGAAACGATACGGACTTTGTCTCCGACTTTAACATCGAGTTCAATTTTTGTAGTTTGAGTTTGTACTCTGTGGATAATTTTTTTGATTTCGGCATCTTTTGCAGGGATAGGTCTTTTTGCAGAGCCGACGAATTTTGTAACCCCTGCTGTATGTCTGACTACATACCAGCTGTCGTCATCCATAATCATTTCAACAAGAACATAGCCAGGGAAGATTTTCTCTTCTTTCTCTTGTTTTCTGCCGTCTTTAACTTTTGTTATGGTTTTTTGGGGAACTTCAACACGGAAGATTTTATCGCCCATATTCATATATTCAATACGTTTTTCCAAGTTCACCTTAACTTTGTTTTCGTGTCCTGAGTATGTGTGAACAACGTACCATCTTTTTTTACCTTCTTTTGAAGAAGAGCCTGCTGATTTAAATTCAGCTTGTTTTTCATCCAGAAGTTCCTGTTTTTCATCTTTTTCAAGATTTACTTCATTCACTTCTTCATTCATAACATCTTCATTTTTTTCTTTAGTCATTATTAATTCCTGCTCTAAACTAATGAGTTAAATGTAACAGCTTAAACGCACCACTATAAACAAAGTCAAAAAATAAAATAACAATTGTAAATACGAAAACAATTCCGATGACGTAAATTGTTTCTACAATTACTTGTTGTTTTGGCGGCCAAGTAATCTTTCCCCACTCAAGTTTAACGCTCTTGAGGTAAGATACGAAGCTTTGTGAAAAATTTGTTTCTTTAGTTTGATTAGCCATTTTTGATACCTTTTTTTATAAAATCGCGCCCTGGAGGACTCGAACCCACGACATTCGGTTTTGGAGACCGACGTTCTACCAACTGAACTAAGGACGCTTATTCAGCGGAATCGTCCGCTGGTAAGCTACTTGGTCTCTTTGTGAGCTGTTTTCTTTTTGCAGAAAGGACAGTATTTGTTCAATTCCATTCTTTCTTTGTGGTTCTTTTTATTTTTTGTAGTTGTATAGTTTCTTCTGTCGCATTCGCCACAAGCAAGAACAACCATTTTATCTACTCTTCCTTTGATTCCCATTGTTACACCTTTTCTGTATTCTGAGTCGTTAAACACTAATTGAGGCGGGAGCCCCCTTGGACTTAAGTTCAAGAATATTTCGGTGTCAGATCTAATAAAAAGTATTTTTAGCCGAAATATTTACAAGTCAAATTATAGAATGTGTCTTTCTTTTCCGTGAGCCATTTTTTCCTTACAGCCCCCTCACATTCTATGTCCATTTCCTCTTGTTAGTAATCTTATATTACTACAAACATAAATTTTTCAAAGCATTTTTTTAATATTTCTTAATTTATTTGATGCTGCATCTCGACATGATTATAATCTTTGCGTTCAGCGGGGGAGACAGCTCACATAAGGCAACCCAATACACATAGCCCAAACCAACCAAAACACACCAATCTCTCACCCGAAGGCAATAGGCTCACTCAGAACAAACACAATAATCTACGCAATAAAGCAACACTAAAATAACTATATGTTATTGGGTTGCCTTATGTGAGCCTAGGAGGAGCGGTTTTTAATTTGTGCAAGCTCAAACTAATAAAATCCTCCAAATCGTCCTTTACTCCTTTGAAAAAATCATTAACATGAGAGTATGAAGAAGTTTTGGATAACATTTTTAGTATTGTCTTTGTCTTGCGGATGCTGTTTTTCGGAAGATGATTGGGATGACTTTATAAAAATCGACACTGAGGCAAAAAATCAACAAAAGGTTGTCACTGAAGATGAGTTTGAAAAAACCATGAAAATGTTTGAAAAAAAGCCGACCTGGAAAGAAAAGAGAGCAAAAAAGAAGATGGGCGATGCTATCATTCCTAACGCTCAAGACTCCAGTATGAAAACTGATGTTTACAAAGGAATGTATGAAACCTATCCGACGATGATGATTCCGGCACACCTTGTAACCAACGATATGCAAGAGGTTCCGATAGGGTATTATCGGATTATGTCAGTAAGCAAATCAGGCACACACTATTTGAATTTTTATCAGGGCAATGCACTCATTGCTAAAATTAAAGCAAATCCAACAGACAATGATTACAACCAAAAAACGCTAAACTATGCTAAAATCATACCAATTAGTGACAATCAGCTCCGCATTATTTACGGCGATTTAGATTGTAATCTTGAAACTGTTGTTAATATCAAACCCAATATGTAAATGTAGTTAATCAGAATTATTCGATACTTAAGCTGATTCTTCTGTCATCAGGATTGAATTTAAGAATCGTTGTATTGATTTTGTTTCCGACCTGTAAAATACAGTTGTTTTTGTTTTGGTATTCAACAAGTTCGTTGTTCGGTAAAAGAGCCTCAACACCCGCAAATACTTCGACAAATGCGCCGAAATGTTTGATTCTTGTGATTGTGCCTTCAGCCTTGTCACCTTCTTTGATAGAACCTTTGGCTTTAATCCAAGGATCTTCCTCAAGGTTTTTCAAGCTTAAGCTGACTCTTTGTTTGTCATGGTCAATACCGATAATCTCAACTTTTACTTTGTCTGCAATTTTTAATACGTCGCCCGGATGGTCAACCCATCTCCAAGACATTTGCGATAACGGTAAAAGACCGTCCATGCCGCCGATATCAATAAATGCACCAAAGTCTGTGATTCTTACAACTTCACCTTCAACAACCTGACCTACTTCAAGGTTAGTGAACATGCTTTCTTTAGATTCTTCTTGAGTATCTGAATATACTTTTTTGTTTGAAAGAATAAAGTTATTTTGCTGCGGCTCGAGTGAAAGGATTTTCATTTCGATAGTTTGACCTACGATATTGTCTAAATCCTTTGCTCTCAAATGACTGGAAGGAACAAAACCTCTTACGCCTTTGACTTCAACCAAAACTCCGCCTTTAACAACTGAGGCAACCGTTCCTTCAACTGTTTCGTCGTTAGCTTTGAGGTCATCCAGCTCTTTCCAAGCATATGCCATCGCAACTTTTTTGTATGAAAGCAAAAATTTGCCTTCATCATCTTCTTCTCTTACA
Source organism: Candidatus Gastranaerophilaceae bacterium (assembly GCA_031547505.1). GTDB lineage: Bacteria > Cyanobacteriota > Vampirovibrionia > Gastranaerophilales > Gastranaerophilaceae > JAVBRY01. Next base: position 5,581 of record JAVBRY010000034.1, read on the forward strand.
ATCAAAAATTCGTATTCGTTCCCTTTTTGCAGTGTATTTTCGACAGGAATTGACATATCAACGCGTGCTTCTCTGTTTGGCACAAGTGCTGATGTTTTAGAACCTATATCAACAATCACCCCTTCTGAATCGTATCCGCATACAAAACCTTTAATAAGGTCACCTTTCTGAAATTTGTAGTCGTACTGGGAGATAAGTGACTCAAATTCTTCATCTGTGTAGTTTTTAATTGCCATTGTGCTCTCCATTGCTCAATCTCTTTATCAAATTAGATTATATCAAAAAATTTTGGATTTTCGCAGATGTTTTTTATTTGTTAACATGTATTAATATTTGACTTACACCTAAATTGGGTCAAAAATCACACTTGTTTATGACCGTTTTTGTTTCTGATTTTCAAATTTTTTGCCTTGAATTACAGTCAGTCAAAGAAAAACCATAAGAAATGTACTGAGTATATAAGCAGGAAATAAATAAAATATCGTGATGCAAATCACTATAATATTGAATTTTAAAAGAGTAATTTTTAAAATTCATAATTTAATATGTAAAACATATAGACCAAGCCGACGCTTGATTATTGCATGTGTTTAATTTATAAATGTAGATGTAGAATGTATTATAAGAGAGGAGCTATAACATGGTAAATGTAGCAATTAACGGCTTCGGAAGAATTGGCCGTAACACTTTAAGAGCAGCTATCAAAGAAGGTATCTACGATAAAGTTAATTTCGTAGCTATCAACGATCCGGGTTTAACACCGAAAGATGCAGCTCATGTATTTATGTTTGACTCAGTCATGGGCAGATTCTGCGGTGACGTTAAATCAACAGACAACAGCTTAATCATCAACGGTAAAGAAATTAAATTCTATACGGAAAAAGATCCTGCAGCTTTGCCTTGGAAAGCACTGAACGTAGAAGTTGTTATTGAATCAACAGGTTTCTACACAGACGGCGAAAAAGCTAAAGCTCATATCACAGCCGGTGCTAAAAAAGTTATCATCTCTGCACCTGCAACAAACGAAGATATTACTATCGTTCGCGGCGTAAACTGTGAACAATACGACAGCAGCAAACACCACGTAATTTCTATGGCATCTTGCACAACAAACTGCTTGGCTCCTGTTGCTAAAGTTATCTTAGAAAAATTCGGTATTGTTAAGGGATTGATGACAACTACTCACTCTTACACAGGCGACCAAAGATTGTTAGACGCAGGTCACAAAGACCCACGTCGTGCCAGAGCGGGTGCATTGAACATTGTTCCTACAACTACAGGCGCTGCTAAAGCTGTAGCTTTGGTTCTTCCTGAACTTAAAGGAAAATTGAACGGTTTCGCTTTGCGTGTACCTACACCAGACGTTTCAGTAGTAGACGTTGTATTCGAAACTGAAAAACCTGTAACAAAAGAAGCTGTTAACGAA
>JAVBRY010000132.1:0-5861 GCA_031547505.1 Candidatus Gastranaerophilaceae bacterium
TTCTAATAAGCCTATATCTTTTTCGTCTTCTTTCAATAAAATTTTATAAGTGGCATCTGCTGCATTACCGTTGTGTTCGGTTGCATCGCTGTCTTCTCCATATAGCGTTGCAGGTTTACTGTATAAGTAGTTATAGTTGCTTTGTGTTGTAAAGCCCGTATTGGTAATGAATTCTCGTTCAAATTTTTTGTTGTTTACATCTGTTAACTCACCGATAGTATAAGCTAACGGGTTGTGTTTTCTTACTCCGTCGTTGAAATGTCTCCAGAATTTTGTTATTTCATCCCAAGTATCATCCCATCTCAATTCACCTGCTTTTTCACCATCCCAATCACCGATATCTTTTGCGGCATCGATTCTCCAGTCGAGTCCTGATTCGGTTTTTTCGACTATTAATTTGGCAATGTTTATTATGTTTGAATTTGTGCGGCCGATTTTGCCTGCAAGGTAATCAGTGAATTCTTCCTGATAATCTTTAGGGATTTTCTTTACACCTTTTTTTAACTCTGCAAGTGCTCCTTTTGCGAAGTCTTCAGGAGTATGTGCGCTTTGAATATCCAAAGATTGAGGGAATACATTTTGAAGATCATTTGTATTATAGCTAAATTCCTTGTCACCGGATTCTCCTATGGTGTATCGAGGTGCAACTTGTGGTGCAAGAGCGGATACATAGATAAATTTCGCAATATCCGGTGCTACAAGGTGATATATGTCTTTGCCTGATTTAGACAGATTTCCGTCAGAATCGACTATGTTAATGCCAAGTTTATTGCTGACGTCTTGAAGTATTTTTGTCGCAGCACCGGTCATACCTGAGTCTTTTGAAGCAATGAAATTGTCCATTTCTTTGTAGAGCGCCTGATATTTTTTAGGCATTTTGTTGTAGTATTCATCTTTCATAGAGAATAATTCGTATCTGGATTTTCCTACAGTATCTTCAGTTACGGCATAGTTTTTGAGGTATGGATATGCAAGGATTGATGTAAGATCGAGCGAGAACTCGATTGCTTCAAGCGGGTATGACATTAAGCCGTCTGTTATGTTTTCAGGCTGAGCAACAGGTTTAAGTTTGTATTTTCTTTCGCCCAATTTATCAAATTGAGTTATAAGTTCAAACGGAGTAAACGGAGATTCTTTGTTCTCTTTTTCAAAAATAAGTCCTGCAGAATTAGGGAGTTTTCCTTCCTCGATAAGTTCTTTAATTGCAGCTTCTGCTTTCACATTTGTACGCATTTTTTTATAAATCTGTTGTGCAGTATATGTAATTAAAGTTCTTGATGTTTCAGATGTCCAGAATTTACCGACCTGTACCGTGTCGTCTTGAACCTGATATTGCGCAGCTTTTATTTCTTTTCGTTCATCGTCGTCTTTATGAGCTAAAAGGATAGGAGAATTCATAAATCTCTTTTGGCCTATGTCACTGTTGCCGACCCAAAGTGCAAGCTCACCGTCTTCGTTAGCCGGTTTTATTTCAAGATTCGGCCAATTGGTAAGAAGTTGTCTATATGCATATTTAACACCATGTTTTTTTAGATCTTTTTTGTAATTTTCTAACTTTTTATCAATAGAATAAGCATCAATTTTGAAGGAATATGGCTGGACGGTATCTTTGTTGCTGTTGATTTCATGTTTGTCAGGTGCATTTTTTATGCCGTAAACTTTGAAAGGCGTATTTTGCTCTACCTGTTCTTTTGTTACAAGTCTATCATCAAAGACCTGTATGTACGTCGGTTTGTTCGAGTTATACTCTTCGTTCTTTTTCATTCCTTTTTCAATGAAGCCGTTCGATGTTTTTTCAAATTCTATTTTTTTCTCTGCATTGACTAATTTGAATTTGATATGTTCGTTTGCAACGCCATTTTTTGGCAAGATGCCCAACGATATGCCGAAGTCATTTACGTTGCCGGTGGTAAACCATTTCAAATAAGGAGATTCGTTTCCATTGTAAAAAATATCTTTAATGTGAATGCCGTGCAGACCTTCGTTTACAAAGGCACCGTCAGCAACCCAGCCCATTCCTTTTTTGAAAAGAGCTGTTTGGAGATTTTTGAAATCCTGCATATCTCCCATGGTATCTGTCACCTGGTAACTGTTGTTTGACCAGTATCCATGGCTGCTCACATAATCCTGCCCAAAAATCGGGGTGCCGAGGATTCTTCTTATACCAAAGTCTTTGAATGTATCGAGGTTTTTGATTATGGTTTTTATGTTACCGCCAAGGTGGTTGGCATGGTTTCTTTTTTCTTCCTCGAGGCTGTCTGTCAATGAATCAGGGAACAGGTGGCCCATCTGACGAGGAAGAGTGTGGTTGGAACGATTTTTTAAAGTGGCTACGGAATATTCGTTAGTGTCATCTTTTACTGTGTAGTCATAGTATTTTCTGTTGCTGTCTCCTTCAAGCAAAAATCTATATCCCAGTGTGAAATCGCTGTTAGCTGTGTTGTGGGTGATTTCGGCTTTATTATTTACCAGAGGTGCTGTTTTAGGATTTGATACAATTTCAAACTCACCGTTCTTTTTTTTGTGGAGTTTGACGTATTGTACCAATGTCTTTGGTTCATCAGGGAGATTAGGCAGGAAGAATTTATAAACATCATTGCCGGAGTCGTCTTTAACGATAGCATGACCTGAAAAGCTTGGGGATAATGTTTTGCTTAACGAAATAGGGTTAGATATTTTTATAACCTTAACCTTATTATTTTCGTTAACTTTCATGCTAGAACCCCTTTATGCATTCACTATAGTATTAAGATAAAACATAAAAAAAGTTGCTAGTTGCGTGAGATATTTATACACTTTGTTACAAATCTAAATTTTTATGTCTTTTACTTAGGATAATACAAAAAAGAGCTGAATATTCAGCTCTTTCAAAATCGATTTGGTTATTCCAAATCTCCTCCCAATATCTTCCCAACATTTTGATTTCGATTTATATAAGATTAAAAAATTGTATTTATAGTTAACTTTTTATTATTAAAGCACTCCATAAGTGTTTTGTGAAGTAAATGCGGCGAATCTTTTTGTACAAAAATTTACATTCATGAGTTTTTCAAACATATTCATGGTTTCCCATGTTTTGATTTTTTTAATATATGTTAACAATATCGTAACATCACGTAATTTTTTTTCTGTTGTTCTAGTGCTACAATAGGATAGTTAGATAAAATTAAGAGAGAGACATGGGCAGAATTGTTATAAATGCAGAGTCTTGTAAGGCATGTAAAATATGTATGGCTCTATGCCCAAAACAACTTATCTCTTCAAGCGAGTCTATGAACTCAAGCGGATTTAATTACGCAGAATTTAACGATATAAACAACGAATGCATAGGGTGCGCTATATGCGCTCAAAGCTGCCCTGACGCAGCAATAACGAAGGTCTATAAGTAGTGGTAAATTCACAACAAACCCCCAAAAGGGTATTATCAAAGGGTAATGAAGCAATAGCACAAGCAGCAATAAATGCAGGCTGCCAGTGCTACTTTGGCTACCCCATTACTCCTCAGAGTGAAATTGGCGAATACATGAGCGCCAAAATGCCCGAGTGTGACAGAGTTTTTGTTCCTGCTGAAAGTGAACTTGCGGCGGTTAGCATGCTAATTGGTGCAGGAACCACAGGAACAAGAGCGATGACTTCTTCTTCTTCATGCGGTATCGCACTGATGCAAGAAGGTATCTCAGCTATGGCATGTGCCGAAGTACCGGGTGTTATAGTTAGTGTTATGAGAGGCGGACCGGGATTAGGAAACATTGCCCCGGCGCAGGGAGACTACTTACAAGCTGTAAAAGGCGGCGGCAATGGGGATTATAAAACTATTGTTTTATCTCCTGCTACAGTACAAGAAGCTGTAGATTTGACATACAAATCTTTCCATCTTGCAATGAAATACAGAAATCCTGTCATGCTTTTGGCAGACGGAATATTGGGGCAGATGATGGAGCCTGTTGAGTTTGGTGAATATCCTTATGAAAAAATAGATACAGATGATTGGGCGCTTTCGGGTGCAAAGGATAGAGATCCGAGATTCTTGGTTTCGTTGCATATGTTTGACGGAAAACTCGAAGAAGTCATTGATTCAATGTTTGAAAAATATGATTTAATCGCTAAAAAAGAAACAATGTTTGAGACCTATATGATTGAAGATGCTGATATAATTATCACAGCATTTGGCACTGTAGGAAGGGTAGCAAAAGCTGCCGTAAAAAGAGCTAGAGAACAGGGAATTAAGGTCGGATTATTCAGGCCGATTACTCTCTTCCCATTCCCTGATAAAGAACTCCATGAAGCTGCAAAGTCGGCTAAGATGGTTCTTGATATAGAAATGAACAAGGGGCAGATGCTTTTGGATGTACGTTCTGCTGTGTTTGGGGCTGCGCCTGTTGAATTTTACGGAAGATCCGGTGGGACGTTGATTACGTATGAAGATATATATGATCAGATAGTCAGCGCTAATCTTAAGATTGGCAAAATTGCTATATAGGTGTTAAACAATATGTTAAAAGAAATGTTAAAAGAGAAAGAACAAACAGTAATGGAATCATTGGTTTACGAAAAACCCGAATCACTTAAAAAAGACGGGAAGTTCACTTTCTGCCCGGGATGCGGGCATGGGGTTGTTTTGAAGATTATTGCCGAGCTCATTGACGAGTTCAAGCTCAAAGAGAAAACCATAGCTATTTCTTCAGTCGGCTGTTCAATCTTCCTTGAAAAGTTTTTTGATTTAGATGTGGCAGGTGCATCTCATGGGCGTTCGCCGGCTCTAGCCACAGGGGTAAAACGTTCATTGCCTGACAAGTTTGTTTTCACATACCAAGGGGATGGTGATGCTTTAACAATAGGTTTAAACGAAACTATCCACACTGCGGCAAGAGGGGAAAAGATTACAACAATCTGTATCAACAATGCCACATTTGGTATGACAGGCGGACAAGCCAGTGCAACGTCGCTTGTCGGACAGGTTACAAAAACCACACCGACGGGACGTGACCCTGAAACAGCGGGATATCCTATCAATGCAGCTGAGATGGTTGCTAAGGCTACAGGTGCAGCTTATGTTGCAAGGGTTGCTATTTGTTCTGCCCAGCATATCAGAAAAGCTAAAGAAGCTATCAGAAAAGCTTTTGAGATGCAAATTAAAGGTATCGGATACAGCTTTGTTGAAGTTCTTGCGTCTTGCCCGACAAACTGGAGTATGTCGCCTGTAGAGTCAATGAATTACATTAAAGAGACAATCAGCAAAGTTCACCAGTTAGGTGTTTTTAAAGATATCACTGCGATGGAGGCTGTTTAATGACAGACACAAGTATTATCATTTCAGGATACGGCGGCCAAGGGATACTTTTTGCCGGGTCGTTGCTGTGTAATGCTGCAGTCATTGAAGGTAAACATACCACCTGGATTCCTTCTTACGGTGCTGAGATGAGAGGCGGGGCGGCGAACTGTTCCGTGCATATTTCAGACGATGAGGTTTCTTCTCCGATTGTGAATATGTCGGATGTTGTGTTTGCGCTGAATCTTCCGTCCGAGGAAAAGTTCGAAAACCGTGTGAAGTCAGGTGGGTTGTTCATAATAAATTCTTCTTTGGTTAAAATCAAGCCAAAGAGAACTGACATTGAGTGTTTGTATATTCCGTTGAATGACATTGCTGCCGAGAAAGATCACAGGGTTTTAATCAATGTTATGGCGGTAGGAGCGTATATTGAAAAAACAAAAATTTTGAAACCAGAATCAATAGAGCAGGCTATCAGAGAAATGACTGCAGATAAAAGACCGGAGCTTATTGATTGCAATATTGCGTCGCTAAAGTATGGGATAGATTTTGTGAAAAATATGGCGGTGATGAGTAAGTAGAATGCAGGTTG
>JAVBRY010000120.1:0-10161 GCA_031547505.1 Candidatus Gastranaerophilaceae bacterium
TAAATTCTTTTTGAGATTTTTGTATTTTTTATTTTTCATATTTTCCTCATTCTGGACAAATAGTTCACATAATTTATTCAATTTTGCGTCAAAATAGTTCTCATGTCAAGACTTCAATTATTAGGTGAAAACATAAGAAAATATAGAAAACAAAAAGGCTGGAGCCAACAAGTTTTGGCTGACCATATAGTTCTGTCCAGAGAATATATTATGAGAGTTGAAAAAGGACAAAAATGTATGAGTCTGAGAAAACTTTTTCAATTGGCAGATGTTTTAGGGGTAAAGTTTTCTGATTTGATGAATTTTGAGTAGAATTTCATGGATATTGTGTGTCATTGCGAGCGAGTGTAACGAGCGTGGCAATCCAGAAGAATACATCTGTTTGGATTTGAAAACTATAGGCTTACGATTTTTGTTGGTAAGATCCCGCACAGCATTAATTGATGCATTTTGCACTACTTAACTCTGCGGGATGACAGCTAATTAGAGATGACGTGTTTAAATTATTCAAATCTTCCGTGGCATTGGTGTCCGCAGAATCTGCAGTGACCTTCTGCCTTCAGGTTATAGTCTTTTAATCGGTAGCCGTCTCGTATGATTATCTTGTTGTGGCAGTTTTCACAGAATGTTGTTGAGGTGTCTTCGGATAGAATATTTCCTGTATAGATATATTTTAATCCCGTATCTTGAGCTATTTTGTAAGCTCTCATGAGAGTTTCGGGCTTTGTTGACGGTCGGTTGCTGAACTGCCAAGCAGGATGAAACGCACTGAAATGAAGCGGAACATGTACGCCGAGGTTGTCTTTTATCCAGTCGCACTCTTTTTGAATCTCTGCGTTAGAATCGTTCTCACCTTCAATCAAAAGGGTTGTGACTTCAAGCCACACATCGGTCTTTTGGGCAACGTATTTTAGGGTGTTTAAAACAGGTTCGAGTTTAGCCAGACAGTTCTTTCTGTAGAACTGGTCATTAAAGGCTTTTAGGTCAATATTTGCGGCATCAATATATTCAAAAAAATCTTTATAGATGTCAGGGCTCATATAGCCTGCGGTTACGGCTACGGTCTTTATATCTGCTTTTCTTGCAAGTTTGGCAGTATCTCGCATATATTCGAGAAAAATTATCGGGTCATTGTATGTGAAAGCAATGCTTTTGCAGTTGTTTGTGATTGCTGTTTCAACTATTTCTTCAGGTGTGGAGCGGTTGAAGCTCAGTGGAGATTCTTTAGAACGTGAATGAAACCAGTTCTGACAGAATGCACATCCCATATTACAGCCGATTGTGCCGAAAGAGAGTATGTTAGAGCCCGGATAGAAATGAAACAGAGGTTTTTTCTCGATGGGGTCAATACTTAGCCCTGTGTTATAGCCATGAGTAATGAGTTTTATGTCACCCGAGATGTTTTTTCGCACGTGACAAAACCCGCTTTGTCCTGATATCAGCATGCATTCACGGGGGCAGACTTTACATTGAGCTTTATTATCCGATAGTTTATTTTGGTATTTCATAAAATGTATTATAATTAATTCTTCAAAGTTGTTAAAGGGTAAGGTGGATAAAAAATATTATGGAAAAAATTAAACAACCGTCTGTTGCAGGAATGTTCTATACGGACGATAGGGAAACTTTATTAAAACAAATCGAACATTTTAGAAATAATTCAAAGAAGGACTATGAATACACTGCTCGTGCTGTGATTGTTCCTCATGCCGGTTATGAATATTCGGGTCAGCTTGCGTTTAACGGGATACAATATTTGAATCCTAACGCAAAAAATATTTTTATATTTGCTCCGCCGCATAGGGTTGCGGTAGAGAGAACGGCAGTTTCTTCTTATAGTGAGTGGGCGACTCCAATCGGGAATGTGCCTGTCAACAAAGAGATAAACAAGATTTTAATAGAAAGATTCGGTTCGGCTTATTTAGATGAAGCGTTCGCTCAGGAGCATTCTGTTGAAGTGCAGATTCCATTTTTACAAAATCATTTGAAAAATTTTAATATTATTCCTATTCTTATTGGAGGTGAAAATCCTTCTGTGATAAAGGACATAATAGATTATTTTTATAAGGATGAAGATAATGCTTTTGTTATCTCATCCGATTTGAGCCATTTTCACAGCAGCAATAAGGCTAAAGAGATAGATAATCTCACAGCTGAGATGATTGAGTCTGCGAGTTTTCAAGGGTTTTCACATGAGCAGGCATGCGGTGCGATGGGTGTTTTTGCTCTGGGTGCATTTGCTCAGGAAAAGAACTATTCTCTTATCAGGGTCGGTTTGTACAACTCAGGTGATGTAACAGGTGATAACAGCCGTGTTGTAGGATACGGCAGCTGGCTTTTGTACGAAGGTGAGAAGAACAGATTTATCGAAAAATATTTTTCAAAATATACGATTGATATTTGCCGAAAAAGCATTCAATACGCTCTTGATACGGGCAAAAAAATGAGTGCAGGTCAAATTGAATACGTACCCGAGGTATTTAGAGAGCAGGGAGCGTGCTTTGTTACTTTAGAAATAGGGCACAATCTTCGAGGATGTATCGGCTCGATTATTGCCCATTCGCCGTTGATTGATGATTTGGTTTCTAATTCATACAGTGCTGCATTTTCGGACTCCAGATTCAGGCCGCTTGGGAAGTCTGAGTTTGAAGACGTGAAGATAAATGTTTCGCTCTTAAGTACCCCGACTGCGATGAAATTTACTGACGAGGCGGATTTGTTGTCCCAGATAGTTCCCTATGAAGACGGGATAATAATAAAAGACGGCTACCATCAGGCGGTTTATTTGCCGTCTGTGTGGGAGCAGCTGCCTGATAAGATTGAGTTTCTTCAGTCGTTAAAGATGAAAGCAGGGCTCAGCCCCGATTATTTTTCAAAGAATTTTGAAGCTTACAGGTACGGGTCGGTGTATATAAAGGAAGACTAAAAAGATTGTCATCCTGAGGAAATGAAATGCCCGAAGGATCTATACTTTTGCATAGATTCTTCGCCCTCTCACAAAAGTTGCCTAAATGGCAAGTTTTGCTCGGCAGAGCGCTCAGAATGACACTTTATTTTTTATTTCGAAGTAATCTCAATACAAAGGGATTGCTTCGGGAAATAATTATTGCTTAATTACAAGTTTCAAGCCTCGCAATGACGCATTAGATTTATGCTATTGTCTGGATTGCTTCGTCAGACTTCTGTCTTCCTCGCAATGACATTTGATTGTGAGTTCAAATAATCTTCAAACACAACACAAGCATCTTCGATACAGCCGTCACAGGAGCGAAGCATAGGACCGCCTGTGAGTCCTTTGAGTTCTTTACATACGATGGATGAGTTTTTGTCTTTAAAGGACTGTGCGAGTTCTCTGACGAGTTTGTAAGTATCTGCTTTAGTCAGGGTTTGGTTTGTGCCGCTGCTGTTTTTCAAGCCTGCAAGCATAAACATCCCAGTTACAGCACCGCAGGTTTCTTGCATTCCACCCATTCCGCCGCCAAAACCTTCTGACATCATAAATGCCGTTTTGTCATCTATGCCGAACAAGTCACAGTATGCACAAATCACAGCCTGTGCGCAGTTATAACCTTGTTTGTGCAGTTCCACTGCTCTATCTGAACGATTAGTCATAATTTACCTCTCTCTATTTTGTCCTCGCCCCTTGGGGAGAGGGTAGAATTTCTTTATGAGCTTGCGAATAAATGAAATTCGGGTGAGGGGTTAGAGCTTTTTGTATTAATTAAGACCCCTCACACATTTTTCTAATGTTCGACTAAAGTCTCACATTGAAAAAATGCTCTCTCCCCAAGGGGAGAAAGCTTGAGCGATCTTGTTGTGTAAGAATGCCCAATCTATATTTAAATTATATCTGTAAATTTAGTTTAAGTAAAATTCCTAAAATAGCTTAAAAATCTTAATCATCTGATATTATTAACATGGTCTCAATACATAATTATAAAGAAGGCAAAGAGGAAATATATGAAAGTAACTCTAAATCCCGGTATTTCGTATTACAAAAATATGTCTGCATTAAAGCCCAAAACGGCATCGTTCGGGCTGAGAGATGATTCTGATAAGGCAGCTTCTGCGGATGAAAAACCTAAAGTAACTGATCAGGTATTGATTCGTCAACTGATGGATGAAACGGTCCAATTGGGCTTTAAAATCGAAGATTTAAATGAAGAAAATCGAGAACTGAAAAAAAATTATATTCCTCTGAAAGATGAGTATAAAGAACTTATAGGGGATTATGGCAAGGTAGTAGATGAAAATGCCAAGCTTAAAGAGAAAGCTGTATTCCTTGCTGTCAGCAACAAAGAATTGACTGCTAAAAATAACGAGCTGTATGAACATAATAATAGGCTGGCTGAAAAGAATACGAAATTGTTTGCCGAAAATAAAACGTTAAAAAAAGCGATTATTCAGTTGAAGCAATCATACTCTGGCGACAGTCAGTAGTTACAGGAACGGGCTTTAGGGCACTGAGTGTCTGCAAAACTACTGATGCAACAATCAATGCCAAGCCTGCATAGAACATTGTGTTGAGTTCTTTTGCTTCGCCCAGGATTACTATCGCAAGGAAAATCGTGTAGACGGGTTCAAGGTTGCAGGTGTTGTTCACCGTGAATGCGGAGATTTTTTTGAGCGATTGCAAACGCAGCAAATACAGACCTATTGTACAAATAATGGACAATATCAAGAGATAGAATAAATCGTGCATTCCCGGGATAAGTGATTTTACAGGGAAGAAGTGAAGATAGAACGGCAAAATTATACTCATAATTAATGCTCCGCCGAACAGCTCATAAAGAAGCAGGTTGCTTGATGAACGGATTTTTTCTGCTATGCCTTTATTTGAGATTGTGTATAGCGCTCCAAAAAATGAAGCTAAAAGACCCATTATTATACCTGCTTGGTACTGGCTGTCAAAGTGGAAAATCAAAGCCAGCCCTGAGATTGTTATCAGGCTGAATGCGATTTCACGTTTTGAGAACCTGTGCCGGTTTATTATGGGGTCAAGGATTGCCGTGAATAGTCCAATCGCCGAAAGGCATAATATGCCTATAGAAACGTTGGAGTATTTTATGCTTGCATAAAAGAAGAGCCAGTTTAGCCCCAGCAAAAAGCCTATTGCCGTGACTTTAAAGGTTTCTTTAATCGGCAATGGTTTGAATTTTTTAACGAAAATCATTATAAGAAGAAAGACCGCAAATGAGATTATCAAACGCTCCCAGACGAGTATTCCTTCATTCAAAGTGATGACCCGTCCGAAAATACCCGTAAAACACGAGATGATAATTGAGATATGCAGTTTCAAATATGCTTGTTTTGTGGATGTATCTATCATAGTCAAGAGTGTAGTCTATGAAATTTTAGATTTCCACATATAGGCATATGATAATTGAAATTGTAAAAAAAGTTTACTTAGGTTTTAGGCGTTGGGGGTTATTTGTATTAACAAACATAAGTTGTATCTCTATAACAAATATTAAAGACCGCTCCTCCTAGGAGCACTTCAAGCAACCCAATAACATATTGTTATTTGATTTTTGTTTTTTGGGGGGAGATTGTTGATGTTGGTTCTGGGGTGAGCCTGTTGCCTTTGGGTGAGAATTGTTGTGTTTGAAGTTGGTTGAGGCTTTATGTATTGGGTTGCTTGAAGTGCTCTGTCTCCCCCGCTAGACCCAAAAATTGAAACCGATTGAGATACAACTTAATCTCTAAAATGCTTTATCTTGCCGATATTAAATGCACTGCAGATTAATTGATACCCGGTCCATACACCGAGTCCGATGGCACAAGCTTTGCTGAGTCTGTTTTTAATTAATGCGCCTGCTGCCAATGCTGCAGGTACAACATGAGCTACGAGCTGTTCTGCTCCGCCTACTGCATAACCTTTAACTGCATTGAGTTTGTCTCTTAGTGAGAAACTTACTTTTTCTTTGAATATATAGTCATTTACATTAGAGGCAACGTGGCTCATGCTGTCTTGTTTTCGGGATTGGTTGTAAGCCTTGGGGAGTCTGCCTGCAATACCATTTTTTATTGTCATTTGGGATTCCATTACGCCGGCTTTATTTACATCATAAAGTACAAATCCGGCGCCTACGGCTCCTACTGCTTTTGTTATTATGTTAGCTGCTTTTGCGTTCATAGTTATTCACTCTTTTTCTTTGTTTTTTTTGCATAGTCGGGATTTGTATCAGGTACGGTGATAGTTTTGCCTGCTGATTTTAGGGATGCTTTTGCTGCATCCAGTGCGTCCATTCCTAAGCCGCTTTTTGAGCCTTGAATTTGGGCAAGAAGATATTTTGTGAGATCATCGCCTGACGCCCATCCCTGGTCAATAATGTCCATACCTACTATTTTTACGGGTGATGATTTGCTTTGTAATGTCAGGTTCAAAAGACTCGTCAGAGCTGCATCGTTCTTTCTTGATTCTTCTTCTCTGAATCTTTCCCTGAGTTCTTTTGCACCCATTAATTTTATATCATTACTAGGGTTTTTCAAGTAGTTCTCAAGTGTTTGTATATATTCGTCAGTAAGTTGAACGATTTGTTTTTTTGCAGGCTCTTTTTCTTCTTTTTTAGTTGTTTCACTAATCTTTTCAGAATAGAGTGTAGATGCGGCAGTTGAAGGAGCTGTTGCAGCTAGTGCCGCCGCAGGCTGATTCAAATAATAGTTCTGAGGATATGCTTGTCCTGCAGGTGCAGCATAGCTGTTATTAATGTTTGCTCCGTTAGGGTTGACCATAGGATTATAAATAACAATATTCACACCGTTTGTGCTCGGTACAGCCATTGTATTCTGAGGAGCACTATAATATGGAGCGGGTGCAGGAGCCGGTGATGTTGAAACAACAGGAGCATAAGCTTGTTGTGTCGGTGCTGCTAAAGAAACAGGGGCATAAGAAGGAGCAGCCTGTTGAGGAACAGCTGTTGCCGCTATATTTGGATTGTAGCCAAAATTGTTCACATTAGTCATTTCACACCTACTTTTGTATTTATATAAACGCTTTTCAATTTCAAATAATGCTTTTTAAAGAGCTTTTGTTACAAAAAATTAACATGATTTCGTTTTTAGTAAAGCATTTTATTAAATGTGTCGTTATACTCAAAGTACAGGGAAAGATAATGAAGAATAAGGAGTATTTGTATGACCGGACCTATTCAATTTAATCCTTTTATTAAGGACGCAGGCGGAGCAAACAAAGTCGATGAACTAAAAGAGCAGCAGCAAAAGCCTCAAGCGCAGCAGCTTGAAAAGAATGCTGTAAATATAAGCATGAATCAGGGCGAAGATGTTGAAGGCGTACCTGAGCTTGATGATGTAAATATGGTCAGTATGAATTTAGATCCTGACAAATTTAAAAAGTAATAAATTTTGCATATCAAAAACAATGGCCGTATGACAAACTTGTTGTACGGTTGTTGTGTTGTTTAAAGAAGCCGATTGGGCTTTTAGCGCAAGGAGATGATTGTGAGATTTCCTCTTTCGAGGGAATGACAACTAATTTATTGTCAAAAACTACTTTCGTATCTATAATAAAACTATGGAGAACAAGGATTTGAAGAGCAACCCCCAGGAATCTTTCCCGCAACACCTCTGTAAAATGTGCGGTAAATGCTGTCGTGCAATAACCACGCCATATAAGCACAATGAAATTATTGAGTTGGATAAAGAAGGACAAGAAGAAGCAAGGGTTTTCACAGAGATTTTTAAGCGCTATTCTTCTGTAGAAGAGGCAAGAAAAGTTGTTCCTGACCATGTTGAGCAAATTTTAACCAAGCTTAAAAAAAGTCCTGATTACGATGAATCAAAAATTTCTTTCTACTATTGTCCTCACGTTACGGAACAGAACAAGTGCAGTATTCACCCTACTCGTCCGGACTGCTGCAGAAGAGCGCCCCGTAACGGCTGGTCGATTTTCCCTCCTGATTGCGGATTCAAAGGGTGGCAGTTTCAACACCGTGAAAAAATTAAAGCTTCTGTTCGCAGTTTAAAAGAGACTCTTATGGATTTAGAATTTTTGCCGGACGATCAAGTTATGCCTTCTTCGAAAAAGACTGTTAAAGAACTCAAAGATTCAATAATAGAGAGAGTTGCTTACTGGGAAAGATACGGCTCTGCGCATTGGTAGGAATTATACAATAAGCTAGTGCTGTTTTAAACTGTGAGATTCCTACCAATGCGCGGGAATGACAAATTAGCATTGGTAAGTGTTTGTCATTACGAGGCAATTGATTTGTGGAGTTACGATAATTTGTGTACCGAAGTAATCTCAGATTGCTTCAGGTGAAAAATGGATAATTTTTGAAATGCTCTATGCTTCGCAATGACGTAAAAACTTAGATATCTTCTTTATTTTTTTGTATAAGTTTGCTGACCAGTTTATGCCAGAAGCCTGCACGGTATTCTTCTTTAACTTCATCGTATTTTTGTCGTAAAAGTTTTGCAACATTTTTTGATTCGACTGAGTTAATCTTAGAGCGCAGAAGTTTTAATGCCTGTTTTATTTTTTTGTTTCTAATCAACAAATCCACATATTCATAGATTATGAGATTATTAAAAGGGTCGAGTCTCAAAGCATAAGAATAGTGCGATGATGCATTTTGGAAATCACCTGCTCTATCAGCACTTAGTGCCGCATTGTATAGGTAATCGACATTCGATTCATCCAGCATAGAAGCTTCTTTGTAGAATAAAAATGCATCCTGGTATTCTTGTGCCAGGAAATATAATTTTGCCAGATGGGCATAATAGTCTTTGTTTGTCGGCTGCAGGGTTACTGCAATTTTTGCACTTTCGATGGACTTGTTTTTTAGCCCCTGATGAGCATAAATAAGTGACTGGTATTTGTATGCTTCAGCAGAGCTGTTGTCCAGTCTGATTGTGTTTTCAACAATTTTCAGTGCCTGAGGGAATTTGCCCATTTTTAGGTATATTTTAGCCTGCAATAAATGTGCGTAAATGAAGTGATTGTTCAGGTAAAGCACTTTTGTCAAAATATCCTGAGCAACGCTTATCTGGTCTACTTCAAGATAACAGTCAGCTAATTCACTTAGATATTCCAGCGATTCGGGTTTTATAAACAGAGCCTTTTGTAAAAATTCGATAGCTTCTTTATACATCGGGATAAGTTTGTAAGTCATTGCCAACGCGTAATAAAGGAAATCATTCTCCTGCTCTGTTTCCAACAAACCTATCAGGTTGTTTCTTGCGTTAATAGTATCACCGCTCTGGGCAGAAATAAGAGATTTTAAAATTATTGCATCTGCATAGGAAGGATTGACGTTCAGTGCATCGTTCAATCTTTCAATTGATTTTGTGTAGTCATGTTTTTGGTAGAAAAGATATGCCAATGAATAGTGATAAACTGCATTTGAGTGATCTAAAGTAATGGCTTGTTTGAAAGCATTTTCTGCTTCTGTCAGCCAGCCGTTTAGAGAATATGCAGTAGCCAGATTGAACTGATAAAGAGAATCCTGAGGTTCAAGTTTAACGGCGAACTGAAAATATTCTATTGCACGCGAGAGCTGGAATCTTTCAATAGAGATTAATCCGAGATAGTTGTATGTTTTATCACACTGCTGAATGTCGAGAATTTTAGAGAATATTTTTTCAGCTTCATCGAACATTCCTTTGTTATAATAAACTATTCCGAGATAAAATTTAGCATCGTAGTTTGAAGGATACAGCCTTATTATTTCATGCAAAATATCGGTTGCGAAGCTGATTTTGTTCAACTTTAAATTTGCAAATGCTCTTAGAGAAAGAATCTTTTCATCCATGTTTCTTGATGCGGAATGTTCAATAACTTCAAGCAATTTTTCGTAGTTACCGCAGTCACACAATAACCCAAGATACATCATCAAATTTTCTTCGGACGGAGAAACATTAAAAAGCCTTTCAGCCAATTCCAACGCCTTAGGGTAACACTTATCAACCTTGCTGATATTAATTATCGTATGAAGCGTTTCTGTGTGCTCAGGATTGATTTCAAGAATCTTTTCAGCATATTCTAAAGAACGTTCATAGTTGTCCAAAAGAAAATACAGATGTGAAATCTGAGAAAGAATTTCAACATTCTCAGGTTCCAAGCAAAGCGCTTTATACAGAGCTTCAATAGCTTGTTTATAATGTTTTTCCGACTGCAGTTGAAATGCCTGCTTGAGAAAC
>JAVBRY010000231.1:0-3976 GCA_031547505.1 Candidatus Gastranaerophilaceae bacterium
CCAAACCGCCAAAACACACCAATCTCACACCCGAAGGCAACAGGCTCTCTTAAAAAGAAAAACAACAATCTACTCGATAAAACAACACAAAAATAACTATATGTTATTGGGTTGCTTGAAAGAAGCCTAGGAGGAGCGGTCTTAAATCTTTGCAAAAAATAAAGCATTAATTTATGTTGTCGAGATGCAGCTCATGTATCTTTGCATTCATTTTTAGCTCAACAAAATCCTTGTTTCTATAATTTCATCTTCGGTAATAACAAAATCAGCTTTTTCGTCATGCGGTTCTATAGGGAGCTCGTCAATGAATAGTTCTTTGTACATCGGGATTACTTTTGTTGTTCTTGCAGGAAGCTTGTTTAAAAATTTATCGTAGTAACCTTTGCCAAACCCGAGGCGATATCCCCATTTGTCAGTCATCAACGCAGGGATGAAAATCAAATCCAATGTATCCAACCCGGCTATAACATTTGTGCATGGTTCTTTTATATCAAACTTTCCTGTCTTTAAATCTTCAAATGAAGTAAACTTTGCTGCACATATCTCTTCATTTTCAATCCTCGGGAGATAAAAATTCTTGCCTGCTGTATTGAGCAGTGACAACAAATCCGGTTCATTTTTAATAGGACAGTAAACCATAACATTTTTTGCGTTTTTGAATTTATCCCAATCGAGAATTAGTTCAATCATCCTTTCAGAAGTTTTTTGAACATCGAGCTTATTCCGTATAGCCTTTGCCTGTAGTCTTAACGTGTTTTTCATAACTAATCTACTTTACAACTTATTAAATAACCATTATAATGTAAGACCTAGTATTGGTAAAATTGTAAATGGACAGATTAAAACTAAGCAGCAGGCTGCGACAAGCTCGAATCGAAGCTGGATTAAAACAAGAAGAAATTGCAAAATTAATGAATTTGCCTATTTCTGCCATCTCTGTAATAGAAAACGGATCTCGTAAAGTAGAAGTACTTGAACTTGTGAAGTTTTCAGAATATTACTCCAAACCTTTGGAATGGTTCTTCCATGACAAAAAAATGCAGAACCACAGAAGATGGTATGATCATGACAAATTCTTGGCTGAAGCAATGGAACTAGTCAGAAAAGCACCTCCGAAGTATCAAAAAAGTTGTGCTTATGCTATTATAGGATTCTTAAAAAATAGCGGACTAGTAAAGTAAATGGAACATCCTGATTCGAATCCTCAGTTAGTAAACCCCGAATTTTCAGAGCACGGGTATATTCAAGTATACACCGGCAACGGCAAAGGCAAGACAACTGCCTCTCTTGGGCTGGCGACAAGAGCTCTGGGAAGAGGATGGAATATCCTCGTTGTCATGTTTACTAAAGGCGGAAATGATTATGGCGAACTTCACACGTTCGCTAATCTTGGTCCGTCTATACAGTGTCATATTAAAATAATTAACGCCGGCTTGGACAGAATTGTTTACGCAGACAATATTTCTGAAGAAGATAAAAAGAGCGTTCAAGAAGGCTGGGAATTTGCTAAAAATGCGATCAAAAATAATAAATACCAGCTGGTCATTTTAGACGAAGCAAATATTGCGATAGACTTAGGGTTGATTGATTTAAACGAAATGGTTGAGGTTCTAAAAAATAAACCTGATAATATGGAGATAGTTCTTACCGGAAGAAACGCTAAACAAGAGATTATTGATGTGGCACATTTGGTTTCAGAAATCAGGCCTCTTAAACATTACTGGGACAAAGGTATCACAGCGAGAAAAGGTATTGAATTTTAAGCATTTTAATGGTTTACTTGTTATATGCAGGGATAGAGAATAGGAGTTACAGATGGGTCAGCAATTTCCTCAACAATTTAAAACAAGACTTGCTTTACTCGTGTTTGTAAAAGGTGCAGCAGCACCGATAGTTTTATACTTTGAGGATCCAAAAGCCGAGTACGAAGAATTCACAGCTGCAATGCAGAGTTCTGTAAATAAAGTTATTGAAAAAGAACCAAACGGACCTATCAAAAAAGTGTCCATTATGTCTAATCAAATCGCATCTGTAGCACTTCAAGAAGAAATTTGTCAGTAATAATTTTTGGTAAGTATGAAATTAATAGAAATTAAAAACAACTTTGCAAAACTTTACTACCATCCTAATGAGGATGATTTGCTGATTGCAGGATTTGTCACAATAAATGACGGAAACCAGCAGGTTATTGCACAAATAATCTCATCAGAATCAACTAGCCAGGATGATACAAACTGTGCTGTTTTGAAATTCTCTTTCAGCTTTGGTGACAAAAAAGAGCTTGTTCCCTACAACGGATACATCCCCTCTTTGGATGCCAAGGTTCAAAAAACCGATGCAGCTGTTCTGAAAAGACGTTTCAGCAAAAGAAATAATTTAAACAATTTCTGCCTAGGAGAATTCACAAGCTTCCCGGATGTGGATTTATGTTTGGATTATAGGTTCTTTGAAGATTTTGTTTACATCCAGTCGGATAGAACTACTAATATTCAATGCATTTTTAATGCATTAACTACCGGTATCGATTCCGGGCTCGTTATTGATACAGACGGAACAATAAATACAGAAAGCACAGACCAGTTCACACTTTGTGAAAATTTCAAACTGCCTGTTAATATTGATACCTTGAATTACATCTATGAACAGGATTTAACAGGACTTCAGATTGAACAAAAAGCTGTGGTTCAAGATATTATTCTCGAAATCCAAGATTACATCAGAGCGGAAAAACGCGGTTTTATTCCTTTCTCGACACTCCTAAGCGTTGTTGATGATGTTTATGAAAATGAAAAATCAATCGGCATAATTCTTTTCAGAAACAAACTTATTAAATATCACCAGAACAATTTGTTCGCTTCTGAAGAATCAGAATTTAAAAACTTCTTTAATGCTCTTCAAGGAACTGGTTCAACCTCAATAAATCTCCAGCATGTTTCTAACAACTGGAAAAAAGAAACTATTAATTTTATTATTAACTACTGCAACTCTGCGAGTCATTTATTTATGTATATAGACGATGCTCTTACAGATAAAGAAACACTCGCAAGAATCCACCAAAAATCCAACATCAGACCGATTATTGCGTCTAAATATGATTCGGATTTTGCTAACCAAATCAAATCTTACGCAAAAAACCTTATTATGTTTGCACCTGAAGAGATTCAAGAACGCTATCCTACTTACAGCACGTTCTTATCAAAACTTACAGAAGAAGAGTTTATAGTTTCCGGTGTTGAAACAATGTATACACCGATAATTGTTCGCCCTCCATCTATAAAAGCAGTGATATCAGAACCGGCATCAAGCTATGAAGCAAGAAGCGGATCAGATTATGAGTCCGACGAGGACATGGATAATCTTGCCGGTTTGAGTGATGAAGATACAGATACTTTTGAAATAGCAGGGGCATATTCAGCTGTTGAGCCGGAATTAGAGGCTGAACCGGAAGAAGAACCTTCACCAATAAGAGAAATTTTTGAAGACGCTGTTGAAGCAGAGATAGAAACCGGCTCTGATGACAGCCTTATGAGTGAAGCAGAACCTGATGCTGAAAGCTCTAATGGCGTCAATTATGAAGACCTGTTCTCTGAAGAAGATCTGGATTTGCTTGATGATTTAAGCACACTCGAAGACCATGATGACAATTATGGCGATGATTCTGAACAAGTTCATCAGGTCGATTTATACGAATCCGCACTTGAGGGGGAAGAGGAAGTCAAAGATGAGATATTTGAAGATGGACCTTTATTAGGTGGAATGGAACAGCCTCTATTTAGCCGAGAAGAAAGTTTTTCAGGACTGGCACCTGAAGGTATGCCGGTTGGTACTTATGAAGACTATGACTACGAACCTGAACCTGTAGCTACCAAAGCTGTAATTGAAGATGTGTTTGATGATGAAAATTCTTTATCATTCAATATGCACAATAACGTTATGCAAAAAACTCCTGTTCAACAAAGCAGCAGCAGTATCCCTG
>JAVBRY010000039.1:0-3130 GCA_031547505.1 Candidatus Gastranaerophilaceae bacterium
TATTTTCATAGCATTTGTCGGTTGTTATATTAACAAATGACTTCACTGAGCCAGAGTTTCTTGCTGCTTCAAGTACATTCAGTGTTCCAATGACGTTAGTTTCATAAGTTTCAACAGGCTCAAAGTATGAACGTCTTACGAGGGGCTGTGCGGCAAGGTGAAAGACAATTTCAGGTTTATATTCATTAAAAGTTTTTTTTAAAAGTTCTCGGTTTTTAATGTCGCCAAAGATAGTTGTGACTTTATTTTCGAGTTTTAATGTTTCAAACAAAGACGGTGTAGTTTCAGGTTTTAAAGAATATCCGATAACTTCCGCTCCTATAGAATGCAGCCAAAGACTCAGCCAGCTTCCTTTGAATCCGCTGTGGCCGGTAACCAAAACTTTTTTATTTTTATAAAAGTCATTAAACATTTTTTTGCCACATTGCCCAAGGGGCTTTATCACTCTGCCACATATCGGTGAGGTCTATTTTGTCCCGCAAAGTATCCATAGGCTTCCAGAAACCGTTATGTTTGTATGCGTTGAGTTTATTGTCTTTTGAAAGATTTTCCAAAGGTGCTTTTTCAAAAATCACATCATCTCCATCTGAGATGTAGTCAAAGATTTCCGGTTCACATACGAAGAATCCGCCGTTTATCCAAGACTCTTCGCCCTTTGGCTTTTCCATAAAGGAAGTGATTAAATTATCTTCTTTTATAACAAGAGCGCCGAATCTGCCCGAAGGCTGTACGGCTGTCATAGTAGCGACTTTACCTGATTCTTTATGGGATTTAATGAGTTCAGGTATGTTGATGTCAGCTACACCGTCGCCATAAGTCAACATGAAAGGTTCTTTATCAATATAGCTCTGTGCTTTTTTAATTCTGCTGCCTGTCATTGTGTCTTGGCCCGTATAGAGCATAGTCACTTTCCAAGGTTCGTTTCTGTGCTGGTGAATCTGAACAGAGTTGTCAGCCATATTAACAGTGATGTCAGAGTACCTTGTATAGTAATTTATAAAGTAATCTTTTATGATGTGTGATTTGTAGCCCGTGAGCACGATAAAATCGTTAAAGCCCCAGTGGGAATAGATTTTCATAATATGCCAAAGGATAGGACGCCCGCCTATTTCTACCATTGGCTTCGGTTTAAGTTCGGTTTCTTCGGACAGTCTCGTGCCCAGCCCGCCTGCTAAAATGATTACTTTCATTTGCGCTCCGGATTGTTGGTGTTGGGTTGCACCCAACCTACTTTTCTAAATTTTACCACATAGTTACTTAAGCAAGCCGATTTTGTAGAAGAAACTGATAGATTCCAGAATCAAAATAATGACAAAGGATACAACAAAGAGCCACAGGACTATTTTATCTCTTGTTGAATAAGCGCGGGCAAAGTTCTCTGCATATGTATAGTAAGGGATTTTTGTACAGTCTAATCCAAGCATAACAGCTTTGATATAATCAGCTTCAGCATTTTCGTAATCACCAAGTCCGTAATGCAAATATCCGCGCTGATAATACAGATCAAAATCCTCAGTGTTTTCAGCAATTGCATCATTTATCTCGGCAAATAGTTCCGATATATCTTTATTGTCTTCTTCATTAGGGGGCATAAAACTTTCTTTTCTCTATCTTGACCTGCTAACGCAGGAGATTCCTCATCACGACCGGGTCGGCGCCGCACTGCGGAATGACAAAAGAATTAGTAACCTAAAGACCATTTGAAAGGTTTTTTTGTTTCAGAGGCAGATGCGATTTTGTTAGAGTTGGAAACACCTGTCTGCTTAACTTCGATAACGTTTTTAGCTTTGTGCAAAAGGTTTTTCTTCTGCATAGCTTTATCTACGTTGTAATATGATTTTAGGTAATCTAATTTGTTTTGCAATTCAACATTCTCATCGTTGAGCGAAAGAGTATGTTTTCTATATTTGTTCAGAGTGATTTCATTTGCAGTAACAAAGTAGTAGCTGACTGCTGCTACAAGTATAAATACTGCCAGTATAATGCAAAGGGTTCTGTTCACTCGTGTAATCGCCATTTCCTTATATGTTTTATAGGTAGGGAAGTACCCGTCTATAATCGGATTAGTGTTATATTGAAAATTATTATGTTGTTGTTCGTATGTACTATTTCTTAAATCTAGTGCAGGTCTCGTCACTTCTTAATTCTCCCACGACAATACTTTTTTCGCTACCCTCAGCTTCGCTGACCTTGAGGGTGGATTTTCTTCTATCTCTACATCTGTCGCCGTTGCCGGCTTTTTGTTTATCAACTCAAGCATTGGCGGCTTGCAGTGACAAACTGGTTCGTTTGGTTTGCAGTTGCATTTAGCACTATAGTACTTAAAACACTGCTTAACAAGTCTATCCTCTAACGAATGAAAACTTATCATACTTATTATAGCATCAATAGATAATAATGAAAGCACTTCATTCAATGTATTTTTAATATTTTGTAACTCTTGGTTCACTTCTATCCGAATCGCTTGAAAGGCACGGGTTGCGGGGTGAATCCTTGAATTAGTAAACGGTACGGCTTTTTTTATAATATCGGCTAATTCGGTTGTTGTTTCTATGTTTTTTGTCCTTCTATACTCGACAATGTTTCTGACAATGCGTTTTGTAAATCTTTCTTCGCCGTATTCGCTGATAATCTGTACCAGTTTGTCTTCGGGGTATTTGTTCACGATATCATAAGCACTGAATTTGCTGTCTGTGTCAAAACGCATATCAAGAGGCGCCTCTTTCATAAAACTGAAACCCCTCTCCTGTTTTGTCAACTGGTGAAAGGATGCGCCGAGGTCGAACAGGATTCCGCCTGTGATTTTTTCGATTCCGAGTTTTTGTAAATTTTTCTTAATGTTCGTATAAGAGTCTTTTATAATTATTACATTTTTGTAATCTTTTAATCTTTCTTTTGCGTGATTAATCGCATCGTTGTCCACATCAAAAGCAATTAAAGTACCGTCAGGCTGGATTTTTTGAAGAATCAATTCAGAATGTCCGCCGCCGCCAAGGGTTGCGTCGACATAGATTTTTCCCGGTTGACAATTCAAAGCGTCAACCGCCTCATTTGCCATAACTGTATAGTGTTTAAATTCCTGACTCATAATTGTATTTCTTTTGGATATGCATTCTTGGGCTTTTTATTA
>JAVBRY010000189.1:0-3202 GCA_031547505.1 Candidatus Gastranaerophilaceae bacterium
CTTAACTAAAATTTACTATAAAAATTGAAATAAATAGCAAAAAATTTTATGTTTGTGTTTTACATGTATAGCAAACTAAAGGTCAGTGTGATATAATTATTCCATAACCAACTTGTTTGATTTCATAAAATTATTACAAATAGGTAAAAGGAGGCTATTTCATGGCAACTCTCTCAACATCTGCATTGAAAAAAGAAGCGGTCAAAAAGTCAAAATTCAACGACGAATTCGAAAAGTATTTAGAACGTCAATGTTTGAAAACCACATTCAACGGCTTAGAATTGGAAACATTCAGTTGGTACAAAAAAATGTTAGGTCTGGTATAACATTTAAAAACAACTTTTATAAAGAGGGATTAGACACTCTTTTTAAGACAAATCAGACCCCAATTACGCTTCCAGTTAGTTCAATTCATTCCCATCACTTAATTATAGTCATGACATCATCCAGCGATTTTTTCACGGGTGATTTTGTCGTGTCATCAAACGGTTTTCCTAAGGCAAGTAGTGAAACCACCTTGCTGTCATTTGGGATATCTAAAATTTCTTTTAACTGTTTGTAAGCAATAATCGGTGCGCACATCCAGCAAGACCCGTATCCTAAGGCATGTGCCGCGAGCGACATGTTTTCTATGGCAGCACCCATGCTCAAGAGCGAAGAGTCAGGCCTCATTTGAATAAGCTCTTCAATAGGAATATCCATACTCTCGAGAATCGTCGCAAGGAAACTGACTTTTGGAGTTTCAACAGCGGCAATTATCACAGGAGCTTCGCTCAAAAATTTGGAATAGTTTTTATAAAAAAGAAGTTTAGGTTTCAATGCTTCGTCTTTCAGAACTTTTTCTAGCTCTTCATAGGTTTCTACCACGGCTTTGACCATTTGGTCTTTAATATCCTGATTGTATACTGCAATGAACTCCCAGTTTTGATTGTTTGTGGCACTGGGGGCAAGTCTTCCTGCGTCAATAATTCTTTTTATATCGTCAATCGGGGGTATATCCGAGCTATACTTTCTGATAGTCTTTCTAGTGTTAATTACATCAAAAAAATCCATAAACTCCTCCCGAGATTTTGTATCGTCAAAATACTCTTTAAATAGGTATACTATGAAAAAAATATTTTTAATATTAGCTATTATATCACTTATCATGATTATTCCAAAAACTGCTTTTGTGCAAGCAGATGCGACGTCTGATACGGATGAGATGGTTCTTTTTATTGTTGATTTCTCAAACAGTATGACAGAACGTGCTGATGGTATGAGAAAAATCGATATGGTAATGGATACGCTTAGTGAAATTCTTCCGTTAATTCCCCCAAACAAAAAAATCGGTTTACGGGTCTACGGACACAAAATGGGGTTCACTCCGATACAAGCTTGTAAAGCAAGCAGTTTAAAAGTACCTATACAGGCAGGAAATGCTTCTACTATACAAAATACACTGGCGTCTTTAAAACCTTCAGGGTGGACACCGATTACATACTCTTTAAAGCAGGCGGTGGCAAGTGATTTTGGAGGTTATCCCGGTAAAAAAAGAATTGTCTTGCTTTCTGACGGCGGCGAGAATTGTGACGAGAGCCCGTGTGATTATGTAATGGAGCTTATGAAAACACGTGATGATATTTTTATTGATGTTATAGCCTTTACGATTGCGGATACTGAAGCCAGAAATCAGCTAAAATGCACTGCGCTCGTTACAAGCGGAAAATTCTACACCGCAAATACAGCCGCTGAACTCAAAAGAAGTCTTACTAACAGTTTGGGGGCAAGAAAAGAAGTCGAAGGCAAGATTATTTTGCACTAAAATATTTGTCAAAATTCAATAAAGGCGTATAATAATTCTAGCTATCATAGAGAAATTAACGAACGGAGAAACGGGGCGGATATGAATATTACGGTGTCGAAAGGCTTGCTTGAAGAAGCGCAGGCGAATGTTCTTGTATTGAATTTATTTGAGGGTGTAAAAGTCCCCGGAGGCGCAACAGGCGCTATTGATATAGCATTGGACGGACTAATCAGTGATTTTGTTATCGCAAAAGAAGGTTTTACAGGCAAATTCGGCTGTACATATACATTTCCGACATACGGAAAAATCCCTGCAGAGAAAGTTCTTCTGGTGGGTTTGGGTAAAAGCAAGGATTTTAACCTCAATAAATTAAGAGAAGTTTCTGCAACGGTTATAAAGAAATGTTTGAAAATGAACAATGCAAAGAAAGTAGTTTCAATCCTTCATGGTGCAGGGGTGGGCGGCTTCGATGCTCAGATTTGTGCACAAATGATGGCCGAAGGAACGCTCATAGGTTCTTATTCTTTTGACAAATACAAGTCTGAGAAGAAACAGAAAAAAGTCGAAGACTTCACGATTATTGATATGGTTGATGAAAACTGCAAAAAAGCAAAAGCAGGAATCAAAAAAGGAAAAATCATTTCCTCCGCGGTGAACTTCACAAGAAGCCTGGTCAACGAGCCAGCACAGTGGGCGACCCCAACAAGACTCGCAGAAGTTGCAAAATACATTAAAGATATAGATGTCAAAGTCTACGAAAAAGACGAAATCGAAAAAATGAAAATGGGTGCGTTTTTGGGCGTAGCAAGAGGAAGCACCGAAGCGCCTAAATTTATCCACATGCAGTATAAATCGCCGAACGCCAAGAAAAAACTCGCTATCATCGGTAAAGGTATTACATTCGACAGCGGCGGGCTGGATATTAAGCCGCCTGCTTCAATGCTTACCATGAAAGAAGATATGTCAGGTGCTGCAGCGGTTTTGGGGGTTATGAGTGTTATTAACGAATTAAAACCCGATATCGAGCTGCACGCTCTTATTGCTACCTGTGAAAACATGCCGGGCGGAAATGCTTATAAACCCGGAGACATATTGACCGCTAAGAACGGAAAAACTATAGAAGTTGATAACACTGATGCTGAAGGACGTTTGACCCTTGCAGATGCGCTTTGCTACGCCTGTGATTTGGGCGTAGACGAAGTTATCGACATCGCAACTTTAACAGGTGCGGTCGTTGTGGCTTTGGGTAATGTGACAAGCGGTATTATGGGTAACAATCAGTCTATGATTGACAAACTCATAAAGTGCGGTCACATTGGCGGTGAAAAACTATGGCAGCTGCCGATGTTCAAAGAATATGAAGAGTCTTTGAAGAGCGACATCGCCGATATGAAAAATACAGGCTCAAGATTTGGC
>JAVBRY010000031.1:0-2716 GCA_031547505.1 Candidatus Gastranaerophilaceae bacterium
GTGACCTCGCAAACTCGACCCTTGCAGGGTCTCAGACAGTGCGAGGTAATCGTTGCTTCGCCAAGAAAATAAGTGAAGCTCCGTATATGGTCGGGGAGAACGTTGTTGCATTCGTAAATCTTGGAGTTGTTTCGCAATTTACATAAATAAAATCATCTACATAATCATAAGAACGTCTCTGATTACTTTTGAAACGACAGCTGTTGAAGCGCCGCTTTTGTCATAATCAGGAGCAAGTTCAACCACATCCGCTCCAACAATATCAAAGTTCTTCAGGTATTCAATCCAGCCTAAAAGCTCACCATATGTCAATCCACCTGCTTCAGGGGTGCCTGTTCCACAGATTACAGAAGGATCCAGAACATCTACATCAATAGTCAAAAATATTTTTTTGTTTTTAAATGAATCCAAGTCAGCATATGAAACCGCTGTCATTGAATTTTTTTCAATTAAATCAAACTCTTCTTTCGTGCCGGAGCGGATTCCAATCTGTTTTATATTAGAAAAACCGATACTTTCGCCAATCAATCTCATAACAGACGCATGCGAATATTTTTCACCCAAATACTCTTCCCTTAAATCTGTATGCGCATCAAAATGAACGACAGCAATATCAGGATACTTTTTCATGCATGCTTTCAGTGCAGGTAAGGCAACAAGGTGCTCTCCGCCTATACCCAAATATTTTTTGCCATCATTAAATATTTTTGCTGCATTTTTTTCAATTATATTAAGAGTTTTCTCAGTACTACCAAAAGGGAATTCTAATTCGCCGGCATCGTAGAAATTTGAGTCGTTCAAGTCTTTTTTAAAAACAGGTGAATATTCTTCTAATCCCCAGCTTGCGAGCCTTAAAACTTCAGGTGCAAATCTGCTGCCAGGGCGGTAAGAACAAGTTCCATCGAACGGTAAACCGAGCATGACAATTTTTGCATCATCATAAGAAGCCGTAGAACCTATCCAATTTTTGCTTAAAAAAGGTCCCGGTAGCATAATAATTAACCTTGAGGTGCACCCTCAGCCGGCGCAGGTGGCGGTGGCGGAGGATCCGGATGAAGCTTTTTAGAGTACATGACTACTTTTATGTCACCGATAAGAATCTTTTTATCACGCTCATAAGGCTTAATTTCTATTGTACTCAAGTTCATAACATACGGATATTTGTATATATCTTCAAAATATGAACTGAAATCAGCATATTTACCGATTAACTGCATTGCTATTTCACAAACATGATACTCACTGCCTACGTTTTTATAGACAATATCATCACTAGGAGCCATATTATAGGCTATTGAAAACAGTCTCAAATGGTTATGTTTTGCTGCCTGGATAACATCTTCAAACATTACACCAAACGCAGACATTGCGTCATCGCTAGGGTTTTCGTTAAAATAAATAGGCTTAGAAGTATTTTTCTGAACACGGTCATGTTCTTCTTTTTCACGTTTCAGCTGTTCTATTCTGGCGTCTAAGTCCGTAATTTCGAGTTTTACAGTCTCTAACCCTTTATAAGATTCATAAAGAGTATTTCCTTGAGGAATAACAAAGTACAGACCACCGCCAATAGCAAGCCCTATTATTAATAATCCCATCGATAAATTCTTATTCACCTATATATATCCTTTTCGTCAATTATTGTTCTAATTATTATTTAAACTATTGTATTCCGGGTAAATTTTGCAATTTAGGCACTGCAGGACCTGCAGAATCAGCCGGAGGCGCAGCACCCTCAGGAGCCGGCTCTACAATTTTGCCGTCCGGTCCTACAACCATATCTCCCATAGCAGCTCTTGCCTGTGCAGCAGCGTATTCTTTGTTTGTCATAGTAAATGTATATATAGCACTTGTGCTTTCCGTAATGTCAATAACACCTTCATGATCATCAACTTTAAGGTTAGACAGAACCAAACTGGAATTCGGCACTGCAGCTTTTATTGCTCTGAAGAATAAATATAATTCATCAACAGAAACTGTTTCACCTTCAATAGCGACACCGCCCAATGGCTCAGCATAAAATTTGCTCAACCAAACTTTTGTAGGTATTTCAGTACCAATAGCATCGAAATATTGAATTTTACTTAGACCTGCTTTGTCTATGATTTTTGCAGCATCATAAATGCTTATTGAATTTTTAGCCCTAATAAGTCTTTGTTCCTCTGCTATCAGTTCAGCTTTTTTAGTGTTTGCTTCCTCAGTTTTAGAATTGATGGATTTTGTGGTCAATTCTAAAGCAGAATAGACTGCATAAAGTCCGATAAAAAGTACTGTAGCAATAATCAGAGAATATATCATAATCTGATTCTTGGTCAGTTCTATTTCAACACCCAAAACATTAACTACCGCTCCATCAATAGGAGTTGTCAATGAATCGTTAAGGAAATTCAGCTTCAAACCGAACGGCTGAGCGTTATATATTGCTGCACCAATGACTTCTGGCGTTATAGTTTTTTGGTATTCAGCAAGAACTCCGTTAGGATCAGTTTCCATAATTGAGTGCTCAGCAAATTTGTTACATTCAAGGAACATAACCTGAGATTTGTTTTTTACCTTAACAGCCAATTTTTCTGCGCTTACGTTATTGGTTTCGCTTATAACAAGCAGCTTGTCTGTAGGGTATTTAGTCAATGCCGCGTCAGCAGCCTGAGAAATAGCAACATAAACCTCATCACCAGTGAAGGATTTTGTTGCCAACGGGTCTTCAAAGTATTCTATA
>JAVBRY010000108.1:0-3086 GCA_031547505.1 Candidatus Gastranaerophilaceae bacterium
TATTTTCAATTCACATTAAATGATGACATTTATGTAATAGAAAAAGTTCTAGAAAATGATGAACTGTATGAAAATCCTTATTCAAGCCTGCATCTTGCAAAAGCTATTGAATACGCTGAAACCGCTCCGCAAAATGCAACACAAACCCAAGGTTCAACAGTTGTAATAGCATCAGGGACCACAGGTCAGGCAGCAAACGTGAATCCTTCTGATTGCGCTTGTCCTGATTTGAAAGCTGATATCGAACTGGCGGGATATTGTCCTCAGTGTCCTGTCACAGATTCAATGAGAACAGCTCTTTTTGAATTGCCGGGAATCAATGATTCAATGTGGACAGAACTCTCTATCTGGAACAGATGCTTCGCAAAACAAATAAAAACTGCTTCTGTTAATATAATTCCTTCAAGAGCAAATTATAAATACAGATACATCTTACAAAGAGACAAAACTGCACCTGTGGCGATACTTTACCCTTCAATCGGTGAAGGTTCAAGCTCTCACCACTTGGTTGTTCTCGCAAAATTATTCTACGATGAAGGATATTCTGTTGTTATGCAAGGCAGCCACTTTCAGTGGGAATTCGCTAAAAGTATGCCTGAAACATACAGACCTGGTATGCCTGCTCAGGATGCGCAGCATTTAAGGCTGGCAACTTCAAAAATACTTGATTCGATTGAAAAGAAATACGAATACAAGTTTAAAGAAAAAGTTCTAATGGGAACTTCATTCGGCGCAATGGAAACTCTTTTTATAGCCTCTCAGGAGTCCAAAGAGAATACTTTGAACATCTCCAAATATATTGCCGTAAATCCGCCTATCGAACTTGTCTACGCAATAAAACAATTGGATGACAACAACGCCCAGTGGAACACCGATCCTGATGATTTAAAACACAGGGTTGCAT
Source organism: Candidatus Gastranaerophilaceae bacterium (assembly GCA_031547505.1). Taxonomy (GTDB): domain Bacteria; phylum Cyanobacteriota; class Vampirovibrionia; order Gastranaerophilales; family Gastranaerophilaceae; genus JAVBRY01. The sequence goes on from JAVBRY010000108.1 coordinate 905, forward strand.
TGACTGCGGCGAAAGTTCTCAAGGTTGCTGAGATGAAAAATGAGAATGCAAAAATCGACACACTTCCGTTCACGGAAGAAGAAGCAAAATTAATAACCGGATTCATTATGCATCAGAAATTGTCTGACTTGATTTTCACACTCGAAAATTCTTGTAAATCCAAACGATGCGATATATACGAAACCATTGCAGATATGAATTATCAAGAATATGCAAAAAAATATTTACTGACAGGTAAATATCAGAACCTGAACGACATAAACTATGAATCAAGCCTTCACTCAATTGCCGGCTATCTTCGCAGTAATAACAACTACAAAATCTACCATACCTTCAACGATTACTTTGTAAATAAACAGCAGCTTGTGCAGTTGAAGACTTATGCGGGAAACAGAGTCGTATTCCTAAACAACGGCGCTCACCTCGGATTTTTATACAGACCTGAATTCATAGACTCGCTCAAAAAAGATATCACAATGAAAAACGAGCAGGTTGTAAAAGCCGGTGAAACTGGAGAAGCAAAGGCAAATTAAAAATTGTTGTCATGCCTGTGGAGACAGGCATCGCACAAGCTCTATAGTCCGTGTCAGTCACTTGCCTGACAAAGCCTTAAACCTGAAACAGTCCGTTGTATGGTCATTAACCAATCCTGTAGCCTGCATAAAAGCATAAATAATCGTCGAACCGACAAAAGACATCCCGCGTTTTTTCAGGTCTTTTGAAATCTTATCACTGATTTCTGTCTTTGCAGGGACTTGTGAGATTGATGAGAGCTTATTCTCTATGGGTTTGTTGCCAACATATTCCCAGATATATTTATCAAAACTGCCGAACTCTTTTTGAATAGCAATAAAAGCTAGCGCATTTTTGCGAACAGAAAATACTTTGAGTCTGTTTCTGATTATTTCAGGATTCAAAAGCTGCTTTTCTAGTTCTTCATCACTCAATTTAGCGCACTTCTGTACATCAAAGTTTTTAAAAGCTTTTCGATACCCTTCTCTTTTCTTAAGGACTGTCTCCCAACTCAAACCTGCCTGTGCTCCTTCTAAGATAAGCATCTCAAAAAACTTTCCATCATCATGAATGGGCACACCCCACTCTTCATCGTGGTATTTTATGTATTCTAGATTGCTGTTTGGCACCCAGGCACAGCGTTTTAAGTTATCCATAAAATAATTATACTACAACTACACTTGACACATACCCTAAGGGGGTATATAATAAAATTAAGATACCCTATGGGGGTATAAGAAAATCGAAAGGAGCACACCATGGCACAATGCACAAACCCTAAATGCAAATGCATCAACTGCAAATGCGGAGAAAACTGTACCTGCAACGGAGACACTTGTAACTGTCCTCCTGAGTGCAACGAAGAATAGATCCCTATTCAGATTAGCATTATAAAGAGTCTCAAGATATGAGGCTCTTTATTTTTGATAAATATGATACAATCATACCTATCAGAGGAAAAATTATGGAAAACAATCAAGATAACAATAATGAAAATCAGGAAAGTTGCTGTTACGAGCACTTGCATCCAAGCCACAAAAAAGAAATCCCGAGACTCAATAGAGCAATCGGACAGATGGAAGGCGTAAAGAGGATGATAGAAGAACAGCGCTATTGTCCTGAAATACTTATACAGCTAAAAGCAATCCGCTCTGCAATAAAATCTGTTGAAAGCAATATCCTAAAATCCCACCTCGAATGCTGTGTATCTGATACTTTCTCTAACAAAGAAGAGAGTCAGAAAAAAATTATGGAAATCAAGGATTTGTTAGACAAATTTCAAAGCTAGTTTTTCATAGCAAAAATATTTTTGTTTGGATTTTATTTGTATATGAAAACCGGTCTGAACATAAAACAATGCAAAAATGCTGCAATAAAACTTTCAAATACTGCTAAACAAAAGTCACTCAATCCACCAAGACTATCTCGTATTGAACAGTCAATATTAGATTGGGAAAATATTTCCCCAATCATCGAAAATGGAAATAAACCACACATAACAACCCCGATTTATGAAAGCTACCTTATAGAAGCTTATGCCCTAGGGCTTAAACCAGAGAAGAATAGGCTTTATACAAAACTCTTAAATTTAAATGAAAACAAAAAACTGGTTTTTCACCCTACCGAAATAGAGCATCTAAAAGAAAAACCATTGGAAGAACTTGACATT
>JAVBRY010000190.1:0-3128 GCA_031547505.1 Candidatus Gastranaerophilaceae bacterium
TGAAAAAGCAATCAAAAAACTTGTTAAACAGTATTTTAACAATGATATCAATTCATTGATGCAAGCCATCGAAAAAAATTACCAAAAAGTTTAATTTTAGAGGTTTTGTTGTGGCAGATTTGATTAATAAACTGTTGATGAAACTCCACAACTTCAAAGGTTTCGATAAAAAACCTAAACCTGAAATTGACTATACAAAACCCCGCCAACAGGTCGGGAATATCATCATAGGTGTTTTGACTGAACGAATTCCGGTCAGAGAAGGTCTCTTACTGTTCCCAAAATATGCACTGAAGGACCAGTCGATTCAGGCTGCCTGGCATGCGCTCTGCCACTATGAAGCGGATGAAGATATGAAAGCCAGTGACCCTGAATATGTGAAGGAACAGGTATCTCTTTTAGAGATGATTGCGTTTGAGTTTAAGGACGGAAAAGACCTGCCTGTGAACATTATCGAAGGGTATCAGGATTTTTATGACGAGGCACTTGTTGCTCCTGAAAAGGGTATCGACGGAATTATTGCCAGAATTTGCAGATTTATTAATTTATAACAATTTTCCATAATAAAATACGTTTATATAATTATTAGAGATATTAATAGGGAAATCCAGAGGAAATATGTTCGGAAGAATTGAAGATATTAATGCAGTTTCTGCAAATACTGACACAAAGAAAGCTGTTGCGATTTCTGCAGAAAACAGTTCCGAATCAGCCGCAAAACAGTTGAAAAAAGAGTTTCAATCTGCTTCTCTGACTCCTGATGATAATTTTATTAAAACAGAAATTGCTACGCCATCAAAAATACAAGAAGCAGCACAGAAAGTCGGGTATAAAGCCACAGAACACCCAAGCACTTTTCTTGATGAAAAAACAAACTCGCTGCAAATGTGGAGTCATAAAGAACAAAAATTCATTGAAATTGAAGGTGAAACAATAAATAAAGATGGTATTGCCACAGGTACCACCAATTTTAATTCTATATACATGCGTCAGTACAACGAAAATGCTCAAAAGGTTATAGAGTCTTATCTGACCCCTAACGGACAAATCATCAGTACAACTATATTCACATATGACGAAAAAGGAAATAGGACAGATAATATTTTGCAGCCAAACGGAAATGTAGAAATCATAAAGAATAATTCTGAATTAAATACTAAAATCTGTGCAGTTATTGATAAATATGGTAAGATTTTTGAGCTAGATGAAATTAAATATGGAAAAGAAAAATCATTTCAATGGGAAGACCAAACAATCATCCTTCAAGATGTAGAAAAACATATTTCATATAAACGAGATGCAGAAGGAAATTGGTCTTCAATAACGACAGAAGACATTAATGGCAAAAAAATAAAAACAAAACAGGATAGCGAAAATCTTATTCCAAGTGACAAAACACGCAGACCTCTTCAAAATTTTACAAAAGCAGAAAAACCTGACGTAGAAGCAGAGTCTGAAGACTATGAAGTCTTTTGATATTGTAAACCAATGTAAACACGAATTTAAAACCCGTATAATTCTTTTATAGCGGCAAATATGCCATATCCGGCTGAATTTACCTAGCAAAAATTTTTCTTGAGCGTTTTATAGTAAACACTAAGAGGCAATTGAGGAATTTTTTATGAGAATAGCAGCGATAAGCTTTGGCAAAAGGAATGAAAATCAGCAAAAAAATACTAAAGCAAGCAAGTATATTGCAGGTGCAATGACAGCAGCAACACTAGCGAGTGTGCCGGCAAAGGCACAGCAAATAGAAATTAACCCATATCCTTATGTTCAACAGACTACATCAAGAATTGATTTTTCAAAAAACTATTTTGTAGAGGTAGAGCAGGACAATAATGTTAATAAAAAGGATGCCCAAAGAGCTGCAGACGCTGCAGAAAAGAAAGGTCATACTTCGACTATACACCCGCTGACGTTCCGTGATCGCTCAAACACCCTAATCAAATGGAATACTGTTAAAGAAAAATTCCAATTGACTGCAGGAGATTCGGTACGTAAAGACGGAACTATAGTTGAACAACAAGGAAAGTTCACTCAGTTAACAACCTATAATGAAAATGTACAGGTTCTAAAAGTAGCCATTGTTGATGAAAACGGCAACTATAGACTCGAAAAAGAAAAAGAATATGACGATAGATACAGAATAACTAAAGCTATTGACTATGATAACAATGGCGAACCTTGCCGTGTTTTAAAACTCGGATATAGGAAAGATGGCTATGAATGTGCTGAATACAATGCAGCAGGTAATCGTTTAGCATCTTGGGGCGCAAAATACGGCAACAACGGAGAAGTAATCGAAGAATATAGAAATAATGCTGATGGTACTTTAAACCACAAACGAATATATGAATATAATAAAAATGGCAAACTTTCAAAAGAAACTATTGAAAGCGGTAAAGGACACGTGATGAAAGAACTATATTATAATAAAAAAGACGAAGAATAAGATAATAAAAAACCGCCCGAAATAATGAGCGGTTTTTTATTTTAAAATCTTTGATTAGCCTTTTGATTTATTCAGCACACCTTGGATTTTGTCCATTATCTCATCACCTTTGTGCTGCATATCGGATACAATATCCTCGGCTTTGTTTTGAATTTCTTTTACGGTTTTATCTGCTTTGTCACAAAAATCTTTCGAACCTTTTGCGAGCATTTCACGTGTTTCTTCACCTGACTGTGGAGCTAGCAACAAACCAATAACGCCGCCGACTACACCGCCTACTATAAAACCTGCTAAAAATTTTCCTGTTGACATAATATTCTCCTTCATTGACCTATTAAAAAATTATTTCCATTATATTTATTATCTTTTACAGAAGGCTTTCAAACCGGCAAGAAGACCTTTCATAAAACCGCCAGAGATATTCTTCATACCGCCGAAGAATATTCCCGAGATGCCGACAAGCGTAGCAATGATTTTCTTCATTGATGCCACCTGGTTGTCAGCAACTTTCGCCATATCGTTCAAGCTGTGGAGCGTAGACTTCACTTCTTCAAGGATAGGCTCGATTTCTTTTTTTACCATAAGCGTTGTGTCATTTAAATTGTTCGTGAGTTTATTAAGGTCGATAATCAACTTAACTAGATAAATACCAACAACGATTAAAAATAAAATC
>JAVBRY010000206.1:0-7061 GCA_031547505.1 Candidatus Gastranaerophilaceae bacterium
AAACAAATTCGTTTCAAGTGTTTAATCATTTTCGAATTAACTGCATCTCGACCGATTAAAATCTTTGCGTTTAGCGGGGGAGACAGCTCATTTCAGGCAACCCAATACACATAGCCTAAACCAACCAAAACACACCAATCACTCACCCGAAGGCAACAGGCTCACCCAGAACACACACAATAATCTGCGCATTACAGCAATACTAAAATAACTATATGTTATTGGGTTGCCTGAAATGAGCATAGGAGGAGCGGTCTTTAATTTGTGCAAAACAATGAGAATTAATTGTTATTGTCGAGATGCAGTTAATGATATTTGTTAATGATTTGTAATATAATGATATAATTGATATAATCATTGAAAAGTTTAGCTTAGAAGAATAAATATAGTAAGGATTTATAGAATGAATAAAAGTCAGTCATCCGGTATATGGATAGTTGTAATATTGTTGGTAGTTTGCCTGGCGGCAATGCTCTTTCCGGGCAGTACAGTAACAACGCAGGATCTTTCATATTCGCAGTTTATAAATAAAGTCAAAGCATCAGAAATAGTATCTGTTGCTATAGACAAAGATGTTTTGATTGCAAAACCAAAAGTGGATAAAGTAGATGCAGCATCGATTGCGCCGCAAGAACATTTAAAAGCTATCGGCGGTACACCAAAAACACTTACAATCCAGTATAGAGTTATGCTGCCGTTTAATGACCCAAACTTGTATACAATTCTTGAAGAAAGTAATGTTGATGTCAGCGTGAAAAAGCCCAGTGACTCATCACGAGCCTTTGCGGTCTTATCAACTCTTTTACCGCTGTTGTTGATTATAGGGTTTGTCGTTTTGATGGCGAAAACTATCCAGTCAGGTGGTTCTCAGGCTATGTCCTTTGGCAAAAGTAAGGCAAAACTTATGCTGGACAGTAAAGTAAAAATTACATTTAAAGATGTCGCCGGTATAGATGAGGAAAAACAGGAACTTGAAGAGATTGTTGATTTCCTTAAAAACGGTGAAAAGTATATTAAACTTGGTGCCAAAATCCCTAAAGGCGTTCTTTTGGTAGGTGTACCCGGTACAGGTAAAACTCTTATGGCAAAAGCCGTAGCAGGAGAAGCTGGAGTCCCTTTCTTCTCTATAAGCGGTTCTGACTTTGTAGAGATTTTCGTCGGTGTTGGTGCGTCACGTGTAAGAGACTTGTTTGAACAGGCTAAAAAACATCAGCCTTGTATTATATTTATAGATGAAATCGATGCGGTCGGCCGTCAGCGTGGTGCCGGTATGGGCGGCGGTCACGACGAACGTGAACAGACTCTTAACCAACTTCTCGTTGAAATGGATGGCTTTGATGAGAACACTAATATAATTGTAATTGCAGCAACAAACAGACCGGATATCTTGGACAATGCACTTTTGCGTCCCGGTCGTTTTGACAGGCAGATTGTTATCCATAGACCTGATATTTTAGGCAGAGAACAGATCCTAGAAGTCCATGCTAAAAACAAACCGCTTGGTGATGAGTGTGATTTAAAAACTCTCGCAAAAAGAACCCCGGGCTTTACGGGTGCGGATTTACAGAACCTCTTAAACGAAGCGGCTCTTCTTGCAGCACGTGATAATCAGACTAAAATCACAATGCGCTACCTTGAAGAAGCTATCGATAAAGTAATAGCCGGTCCTGAAAAGAAAAGCAGAATTATTTCTGATGAAGAAAAAGAAAATACTGCATACCACGAAGTTGGTCACGCACTTTTAGCAAAGCTTTTAAAAGATACAGACCCGCTTCACAAAGTGTCTATTATTCCTAGGGGTATGGCTCTTGGTATCACAATGACCTTGCCGGAAAAAGACCATTTAACTCTTAAAAAATCACAGCTCCTTGATAGAATAACAATGCTCTTAGGCGGTCGTGTAGCTGAAGAGATAGTCTATGGTCCTGACAGTATCACTACAGGCGCACAAAATGACCTTGAGAAAGTTACACAAATTGCCAGAAATATGGTGACAACCTATGGCATGTCCTTCAAAATGGGTAATATGGCATACGGTAAAAATCAAGAACACGTGTTTATGGGCAGAGATTTTGGAAACTCAAGAGACTTCTCTGAAGAAATCGCTGCTGATATAGATAAAGAAGTTAAGAAAATCGTTGACGAACGATATAATCTCGCCAAAGAAATCCTTCTGGGTAACAGAGATATGCTCGAAACCATCTCAAGAGAATTGCTCGAAAGAGAGACTCTTGATGAAGGCGAAGTCGAAGAGATTATGAAGCGTGTAGAAGGCGAACGTCAAAACCAAATTTAGTTTTCAAGCATCTTTCTGGATGTTTGAAGATTTACATATTGAGTCGGAAGAGGTTGTGATTTTGGTTGTTGTTCCACCTGCTTTTTAGGGGCAATAGCAACCGTATTTGACATCAGGTTTCTAGCCCAGTCGAAGAGCTTTTCTGTTTCTTCTTTGCTGAGTTGCCCGTCTCTTTCTCTATCGCTTATACTTCTGCAGAGTTCTACTTCTCCGTTTCGATTGAGATTAAAAGATGCACTGCGTGAGTTTACTATGCCATATGCCGTTATTTTGGTTATGTCTTTTTTGTTTTCATCGTAGTTAATTGATGCGACAGGGCTGTCACCTTTTTTAAGGTGGTATAAGCCCAAGTAATCAGCATTAAAATCAGCCTCAACGATTGTTAGCGAAGTATCAGAAGCAAGATCTAATAAACTCATCACTTTTTGCTCGGATGAATTTTTTGGTTTGACTTGTGCGATTTGTGCCACAGGTTCTTTACTTGGCGTAACTTCGAGGCTTTCTTCGCCCATTAACAATTTAGCAAGTCGGGTGTCTTTATTTTTTTTCTCTGCAGCTTTAAAATCAAGCATTTTGCGTAGAGCATCCAGTTCTTGTTTGTTTGTGAGTTTGCCTAAATTTTCCATATCATACTTAGAAACACCTGCTTTTTGCCATTGTTGGATATCGCCATCCTTGCTTATTGAGTAGAAATTCCCATCTTTGCTAATACTAAACGCCTTTTTATCTGAACTAAGATTATAAGTATACCCGGCTTCTTTGCCTTCAATAAGTGATGTGAGTAAATCAAATGCTAGTTCTGCTGCTTCTTGAGTCTTTTCCGTATTGATTTTTTTGTAGTCCTTATTTCTTACTACGTCATTTTCATTTTTTTTAATTACTTCGCTAATCTCATCAGTTAATTTATATTGTTTCAATATAGCAATATTATTTTCAGCTTTATCAATTTTTTTATCATATTTTTTGTTCAAAGAAGAGGCTTCATATTCCATAAAGGTATTTCCGGATTCTTTTTTATTATTCAAATATGCGATAAATTCATCATCCGATTTTGAAAATGTCTCTTTTTTCATCAATGGTGCAACATATCTTGTACTGCTTTGTTCTGCAGCATATGCCGGTGAATTCATAATTTCAGGCATTTCAATTTTAGCAATAGGTATTTCTGTCTTTGCCTGTTCAGCTTTTTGGGGTTGTTCCGCATCAACTTTTACAACTTTTACTCCTACAGGTGAATCTTTGTATGAGGCAAAATCAAATTTAAAAAATTCAGGTATCGCATCTGAAACAACTGCTTCTTCAGGTTTTGACTCAACAACATGAATAGGTGCTTGCGCTACTTGTGTTGGCGATGTGACAGGGTCAGCCGCCTTAGCAAACTGTCCTTTAATAGGATTTTCCTGATAGCTTGTTGCTATTTCAAACCTTGTAACAGGTTCCTTATTTATATCAGATTTAGGAAGAAAAATGTTTTCTCCTACTCTGATATTGTTCATTTTTTCTTGCGTTAAAAGATTGTTCAACTTGGCTATTTTTAAAATATATTCGGAAATTTCACTGTTCTTAGGAGCTTTCCCTTTTTGAGCAAGTTCTTTCTTTGCTATATTCCAGAGACTTTCGCCTCTTTTTATAACATATTCATCGCCTTTTTGTATCTCAGGCAGTTCACTAAGATAACGTGCTATATAGGCATTTTCCTGCTGAATACTAATGTTCCCTGACATTTTTCTTCTTTTACTCCTAAATACATACTTAAAAAATATCCCTTATTCTATTAAAGTATTTTGCTAAAAAAAAATTGCCTTTTCTCAAAGAGTCACTATTTACAAACTTAATAAATTATTCAAAAACTAATGCGTTTTCGTGACGCCGCTTTGTTAAATTATCAGGCATCGTCTTAGCTCTGCCGATAAAGAAGGCAAAATTGCCTAAGATTTATAAAATGAATAAACAAGAAATAAAAAACCCTTACAACTGTAAGGGTAACTCGTGTTTATTTATGTTTGAAATTAAATTTATTTTTGAGATTCTGCCAAAAAATTCATAACTCGTTTGTAAAACTTATAAATGGGGTTAATTATTCCGGCAATATTTATTCTTTTTCTTTCTTTTATATGTTCAACTCCACAACCAATGGACTTTAGGTTAGTCATACTTCTTAAATATTCTTGTCCTTGCGATGGCATTATTGAACTGTAGTCTTTGATTTTTTGTGTTCTCATGTTAATTATGTTTCATATAATGTAGTGTCCTATTTAATTAAATCACCTCAAGATTTTTTTTTGATAGCTAAAATCCAAAATTTACAAAAGTTATCATAATTATCAAAGCTCCCTGCTGTCATTCCTGCATGGTTATCATTCCAGCCTTGACGTCATTCTGAGTGACCAACGGGAGCGAAGAATCTCTGGATGTTTGAAAAATCTTTGAATGAAAAAACATAGTATTATCCCGAGATCCTTCGGGTATTCACCCTCAGGATGACAATTTAATTAATGTTTTTTGTATAAACATCATCATTGTGTACCTTCAATATTAAAGGTATTATCTTAATACGGAATAAATTAGGGGAGTTAATGAGCAAAAAGACTTTAGTACTTATAGATGGGCATGCACTGGCTTATCGAAGCTATTTTGCACTTGAGAGAACGGGCATGAAGACTTCGGATAAACAGCCGACCTGGGCTGTTTATGGTTTTTTCAAGGCTGTCTTTGACTTGCTAAAAAACCCTGATATTCATTTTGATGCAATAGGCGTGGCTTTCGATGTGAGCCATAAGACCTTCAGGCTCGAAAGATATGAAGAATACAAAGCTCATAGAGAAGCGATGCCCGACACCCTGAGAAGCCAGATAGGGCTGATTTGTGAGGGGCTAAATGCTTTCAATATCCCTATGTATACCAAAGAGGGCTTTGAGGCGGATGATGTCATAGGCACAATCGCAGCTAAAGCATGCGAACTCGGGCACAACACAATCATTCTAACCGGCGATCAGGACTCTTTTCAATTAATCCACAAAGACAGCTGTGTCACCGTTCTTATCCCTTCAAAAGGCGAGTTGGTGACTTATGACTGGGAAAAGGTCTATGAAAAACTCGGTGTTTATCCTGATCAGGTCATTGACTATAAGGCTTTAAGAGGGGACACATCGGATAATATCCCGGGTATCAAGGGTATCGGTGAAAAAACTGCGTCTAAACTTTTGAATAACTGGCAGACTCTCGAAAATATCTATGCACATGTTGATGAAATCAAAGAACCAGCTTTGAAAACAAAGCTCATAGAAGGCAGGGAAATGGCGGATTTGAGTCAGTTTCTTGCTACGATAAAAACCGATGTGGATGTGGATTTTGATTTTGAAAAAACACACATCGATATGCCTGACATTAATAATGTTGCCGAATTCCTAAAGAAAGTTCAGTTCTATAGTTTTTTAAAGAACATAGAACAAATCCTAAAACCCTTTACTGGCGGTGAAGGTATCTATAAAACGCCACAGGAAACGCCTCAAAAACCCGAAACTCCAAAAGAAGCGGCGACTCAAACAAAACCAACAGAAACAACTCCCTCAGAAACCACACCCCAAGAAACCACTCAATTAGGCTTATTTGGCTTAAGTGAAATAGGCGGCGGAGTAGCACTCTCTCAAAAGATGCTGCATTCAGATTTAAAGAATAAAAAAAATGTGATACAGACAGATGCAGAGCTGTCAGACTTAGTTGAAAAATTACAATCAAAAACACTCGTTTCTATTTCAACAGTGACCGTTTCTAAAAGTATGTTTGATACAAAACTCGTCAGCATCAGCGTTGCGTTCAATGAAAAAATTCAATATAAAAACGGCAAGATTGACCTCATAGATGGTGAAAGCGAAACCAATTCTTTTTATATTCCTATCGGGCAAGGTCTTTCAGAAAATACTGTGCTGGAAAAACTCAAGCCGATTCTTGAAGACAATAATATTGGGAAAGCCTTCTATGATGTAAAAAAAGAAATTAATATTTTCCGAAAACGGAATATAAATGTAGCTTCGCCGGTTTATGATGTTATGTTAGCGAGTTATGTCAATGACCCGTCACGCAAACACGACCTCAAGGCACAGGCAATTGAGCATATCAATTTTATTATGGACGATATGATTGATATAGCAGGCAAAGGCAAGTCTCAAATACCTGCCGATACACTTGATATCAATATTGTTTCAGAATTTGCCTGTAATGAAGCTTTTGCAATTGTTGAGTTAACAAAATATTGGGAGCAGAAACTCGATGAAGAATGCAAAAATCTGTTTTATAACATAGAACTCCCGACGGCATTGGTGCTTGAAGATATGGAGTACACAGGTGTTTCTGTAGACGCCGAGTATTTAAAAGGGCTTTCAAAAGAGCTTGAAGGAATGCTTTCGTGTATCGAGAACAAAATTTATGATATAGCGGGCGAGCATTTCAATATAAATTCACCAAAGCAAGTAGCTTCTATTCTTTTTGAAAAAATGGGAATCACCCCAAAAGGGAAAAAACGCGGTGCGCAGAATTTTTCAACTGATGCAAAGGTTTTGACCGAGCTTGCGTCTGAACACAAAATAGCCGAGTGTATTTTAGAACAGCGTCAGTATGCAAAAATCAAATCCACCTATGTCGATGCTTTGCCCGAAATGATTGATTCTTCTGACGGAAAAATCCACACAACATATAACCAGGCACTAACAGTTACGGGGCGTTTGTCCTCGTCTGACCCTAATCTGCAAAATATTCCGATAAAATC
>JAVBRY010000027.1:0-2874 GCA_031547505.1 Candidatus Gastranaerophilaceae bacterium
CTTCTGGAACTTCTGGAACTTCTGGAACCTCTGGAACCTCTGGAACTTTAGGAACCGCTGGAACTTTAGGAATTGCTGCTCCGTCTTTAAAGTTTTTTGTATCTGCTTCAAAAGCAGCAGCTTCTTCGGTTGTCAAATAAGGTTTGACCCACTTTTCGTATTCTTGTTTTGTTACTTTACCTTTCAAGAAGGTAGTGAATTCATCTTTTGTTAATATTTTGTCACCATCAAGATCTGCATCCAAAATACCGTTATACCCCGCATCATTTAAGGATGCTACTTTCTGATCTTTATTTCTGGCGAGGTTTCCATAAACACCTGCGATATAACTTTTGGTCAATACCAACGGTTGAGGCTCAGGAGTTTTTGGGTCAGTTTTGGGATCAGTTTTAGGAGGCGTCACTGCCGGAGTATTTGCAGCCAAAATAGGTTTGACCCAGTTATTATACTGTTCTTCTGTTAATTTACCTTTAAAATATACGGCAGCTTCATCGGTGGATATATATTTGTCATTATCTGTATTGGCAGCGGCAATACCGGTATTTTTATAGGCATTTTCCAGCGCGTTAGCACTATGCTTCCCTCCGGTTCGCAATATGTTCGCAAAAATACCGTTAACATCAGCCTGGGTTATTTTTATTTCTTGAGCAGCAGGGGTCCCGTTGCCAGAGCCAGAGCCAGAGCCAGAGCCAGAGCCAGAGCCTGCGCCTGTGCCTTTATTGGCCAAAGCATCCAATTTAGGCTGAACCCAGTCATTATACTGTTGCTCAGTCAATTTGCCTTTTAAATATTTATCAACTTCTTCTACTGTTACTTTTAGCTTTCCGTTTTCGTCTGGTACTGCTGCAGCTGAAATACCCGGATAGTCCTTTTCAAGTGTTACTGGGTTCGAAATCCCTTTTTGGAGCTGTAGAAAAATACCATTGACATAAGCTTGGGTTATTTTTACTTCTTTGACAGCAGGAGTGTCTGTGCCTGTAGTGTTATTTTCTTTCAATGCTATGCTCGCACCTGAGGTTGGATATTTCAACGCTATGGATTCTTTGTAGTTGCCTGTTTCTTTCAGCCAAGCTTCAAGAGATTCCATTGTTACTTTTTGTTTTCCGTTTTCATCTGTTATTGCTGCAGCTGAAATACCTGGATAACTTCTTTCCAGTGACGCAACGCTTATGCCTTTGCCTACATTTAAATAAGCTCCACTTATAAAGCTATCGCTCAATACAAGTTTTGCAGGCTCTTTCTGTTCTGTTTCACCTGCATCATCGTCACTAACTACTATAGGCTTACCGTCCTTGTCCAGAGCGGGATTACCGTCTTTGTCAAGGATAGGATAAGAAGTGGAGGCAGTTTTGACAACTACGTCACCTGTCCACTGTTGAAACTCAAGTAGTGATACTCTGCCGTCGCCATCAGTATCTGCGGCAGAAATACCTTTATAATCTTTTTCTAATGTTGTCAGCTTTGTTATTCCCCTTTTGATGTTAGCTATAGCGCCATCAATAAAACTTTGATCCATTTTGCCTCTTTTCTAGACTTATTTGTTTGTAACTCCAAAAAACTCCGTATAAAATGATGTAATGTTGGAATTATCGACAATTCGAAATTAAACTTTAGATAAACAGTTGCTGAATTTCTCATTCATACTATTGAAACCCCAATTAGGCCTATGTTTCGACTTCAGAAATTCGAATTTACATTTGTTAACAATTTCGTAAAAAAATAAAACTATCTGTGCATGATATAATTATTTCAGGATAAATAGCCAATGAGAGGGGATACAAGAATGAGCTACAGAGGCAAATCTTTTAAATTCGGAGATGACATTAGTACAGACCACATCGCACCGGGAAGATTGTTTCACTTGCGTTCAAATTTAGAGGAATTCGCAAAACACGTTCTTGAAGATGCTGATGAAACATTTGCTTCAACAATGAGACCCGGGGATTTTGTTGTAGCAGGAAATAATTTTGGTTTAGGTTCTTCTCGTGAACACGCTCCTCAGATTATTAAAATTGCAGGTGTGAGAGCTGTTTTAGCAAAATCATTCGCGCGAATTTTCTATCGCAACGCAATAAACATCGGCTTATTGTTAATTGAATGTGACACAGACAAAATCAGCGCCGGCGATGAGATAGAAGTTGATATCAAAGACGGAATAATCAAAAACCTCACACAAAATACAGAAATTAAAATTACACCTTTGCCTGATGTAATGATTAAGCTGCTTGAAGACGGCGGGTTGATTGAACATCTCAAAAAACATGGTGATTTTCAGCTGGTATAACGTACTTTTATGTATCAAAATATACAAAAATAATATTAAGAACTATTACATTAAATTAGATTTATGAATTTTTCTCCTTATATTTGTTTTTATAAATATATAACACGGGAGATTCCATAGACATGGCAAACGAGGACAAAAGACTTAATTTATACGGACTATTGGCTCCGGCATTGACTTCATTCAGTCTTTCTACAAAAGCTGATCAAATCAAGAATGAAAAAGGTGCAAGAGCAAGCTGCGATTGGCTGCTTTCATTTGTAAAGGGCAACCCTAGGGCTTGTGACTCCATGGGCTAAAAAAATCCAAACCTGCCTGTGAGCTTTTTTCAGGGTGGAATTGCACTGCGACAAGATTATCTTGTTCTATTGATGCGCAAAAATCTATATGATAATCCGCAGTAGACGAGATTATATTTTTATCTTCCGGTACAACATAATAGGAATTTACGAAATAGAAAAACTCGTCTTTTAAAAAACTATTGTTTTGTGTTGTTTTGATTCTGTTCCAGCCTATTTGAGGAACTTTGCCCTGCGTGAATTTTTTGACTTCACCTTTTAAAATCGAAAGCCCTTCTACTCCCGGCGCTT
>JAVBRY010000078.1:0-10898 GCA_031547505.1 Candidatus Gastranaerophilaceae bacterium
GAACTTGACGATGTAATAAATAAAGTTAAAGAGTATCTGGGATAGAAAGATGAATTGTTAGAGTATGCCTGAGACCGAATTTGAGCGAAATAAGACGCTTGAAAAACTTAAATATGACCTTGTCCGTGATGGATTTTTGAAGTATGAGGACCTTGAGACAGCCGAGCAGGTTGCACAGGCCCAAAATGTCAATATCGGGCAGGTGCTTATAAATTCTAATATTATTTCGGAAGAAAAGCTGTTGAAGTTTTTGGAGAATAAACTCCATATTCCGTATGTTAATCTTGAGGACTATTCACTCGACAAGAAATGCCTCAGCTATATAAATTTTAACAATGCACTTAAATATAAGGTGATTCCGCTTTTTGAAATTGAGGGAATTTTGACTGTTGCGATGTCGGATCCTTTGGATTTGTTTGCGATAGATAAGATTGTCGAGGATTCAAAATGTGAGATAGAGCCTGTTATTTCGTCTGAGTCGTCGGTTCTTAAAAAAATTGATGAGTATTATAAGAGCGACAATACGGTCGGCGAGATATTTATTGATGAGAACCGCCCTAAGTATGATTGGCGAGAGGAGCTTCATCAGGACGATTTGTCTGATGAGCATATCCAAAAACTTATCCGTTCTATCTTGAAACAAGCGATATCAGAGGATATCCATGAACTGTTTTTCGAGCATATACCTGACGGGCTGAGTGTGAATTTTAAAAAGAACGCAGAAATATTCTCAACTGGTGAGATTCCTGCTATTTTGATATCGTCCTTTATTTCAAGGCTCAAGACTCTTTCAAATCTTGACCCTTCTGTGTCTGAGCTTCCTCAGTTAGGGAAATTGAGCTTCAAAGGGGATGATATGGCCTTGATAGCCAGTATTTCAGCTTTTCCTACTATCCACGGTGAGCGTATTTCATTAAAAATTTATAAACCGCCGAAGAAGCTGGAGCAGGTTGGTCTGGACATAAAACAGATTTCGGCTATCAAAGACGCACTCTCAAAACCCGGTATAACGCTTGTTTGCGGTTCGGGTTTGTGCGGAAAGACGCATATAATTTATTCTATTCTCTCTGACATTGCAGCCGAACATAAAAATATTATGACGGTGGAATCCATCACAAAATACAATCTCGAGAACGTTAATCAGTGCGAATTGAACGAGAATATCGGGTTTAATCTCGACAAGGCGCTTAGGTTCATTGAGTTTCAGTCGCCTGAGATTATGTATTTTGAAGGTATAAGTACAAAAGGCGGGATGGAATATCTGACGTCATTGGTGTTGAAGAACAAAACGCTGATTACGGAGTTTCTTGCTGAAAATATGGCTGACCTGATGAAAAAGCTTTCTTTGAGCGAATTCTCAATGTTTAAGTCGCTTTTGACCTGTATGATTTTTATACACAGCAAAGATAGTATCGAAGTGTTTGATAAAGCTGCGTTAGAGAAGTATTTTTCTTAATATTTAAGTTGTGTGCCATGTATTCGTGATGTTAAACTCAAATTTTTTCCCGACCGGTTCCATCTGAGAAGCAATTGCTATAGTAAATTTTTCTTTTCCTGCATATTTTTTTTGCATTATGGATTCCATTTTTTTTGGTCCATATTTTTTAATGTATCCTTCTGCTTCCGTAGCTTCTTCACCGGTAAATATCTGTCCTCGACAGCCTATAGAATTATACTGATATGCTACACCTACCACTTTGGGACTGGGAGCCACTTTGCTTTGCTCCGGAGTAATTACTTTATAGCCCTGAATTGCTTCAGCAAATTTTTTTCGCAATTCTAAAGTTTTTTCAGAAACATCTTTCATCACTGATACTGCCGCATCTATTGTCCCTTGTAAAAGCTTTTTCTCCCATTGTATTGTATTACCATTTACAATAGCAGCACGAACTTTTATAACCGCCCCAAAAGACGGCGAACGATAAGTGTTTGGATTGTAGGACGAGACAGGATTACAGTGCATAAGTTTACCTTATGGGTACCTAAATAAGTAAAAAGAGATATGTTTATATTAAGGCAGAACAGGTTATTTTTTGCCTATTTTGAATAGGTTTGTAAAATAAATTTACAATGTTTGTGTTTGTTTTGTTCTTGCGTCTTTACGGTGTTTTATAACACCGTCTTTTACAGAAGCTGCAAGCTGAATAACAGCAGCGACACTTCCAGCCCCCAAAACGTATGTCATATAGGCTGCTTTATTTGCCTTACGGACTTTTTGAGCAAGTTCAGGGCTTAATACGCTCTTTGCGAGTTTATTTCCTATTCTGCTGGCATTAGCTTCGTCTATTAGTGTAGGTGCAAATAATCCTAGGGTTATTAAGCCCAGGTGTTTTCTAATGGAATTGTGAGCTTTGTTGTCAGTATTTTTGAATTTATTTTCAGATTTTGGTTTTTGTTTGCCCAAAACTGCAATTAGAGCTAATGCGGCGAGAACTTTGGGTGATGCTATTCTTTTGCATTTATTTATTAATTTATCTACTTTTCCAAACTGGTGAGCTGTAGCATGTCCCAGTTCGTGGTATCCTGCTCCTGCCAATTTAGTCTCAGGTAAAACAACTAATTTTGAATGATAATATGAGGCATTTTCTCCATTTTGGTACATTAAGGTAGATTTACGTGCAGCAAAAGAAGCAACTTTTTCAATAAGTTTTTTTGATTCTTCTTTGCCAAGGATTCTAAAAAGCAGCCTGTTTAGCGGTTTACTTTTTATTCTAGCTGAAAAATCTTTTTTTAAAATGGATTCCAGTTCTTTGTTATCAACATTTATTTTGACGTTTTCAATAAGCTCAAGTTGACCTTTTATATCAAAGAATCTAATACCGGCATCTTTTCTCATTTTTTCGAAATTTTGAACAGGAGCATTATCATTAACTCTGAAAATTTTGACTCCCTTATCCTGTAAGCCGGAGTCTTTAAGCACTTTATTCAGTCCGTTATGAATTTCTATTCTTTCAGCAGGTGTTGTTTCTTGCACCTTTAAAAAGGACTTGCCTACTTCTGTTCTGAGGGGTTTTAGTAATTTAGTAAATGCGTATGCAGAGGCAACAGAAGAAGCAGTACCTAAAGCATAGTCACGTCTGTTGTTTTTCTTCTGGCGTTTGGCATCAATATTATTTTGCTGGCTTACGCTGTAAATTTTCATTTACTTTCCTTTTTGCAGGTTATAGGTAACTATTTATATAATGCTCCTAAATAATAAATTTGCTAGTGGAGTACTTTTAAATTAATAATATTTAACATTTTGTTTTAATTGAAAAATCTATCTATACTTAACGTATGAGAATTTTAGGTATAGATCCGGGATTGGCAATAGTAGGCTATTGTATTATCGACATTGAGGGCGATGAATACAAGCTTGTGTCTTCGGGCTCTATTCGTACCGACAAAAAAAACAGCGATGCGGCGAGACTTTTAGAGATTACTAATGATCTTGAGACAATCATAAAGCAGTTTGAGCCGGATGAAGCAAGTGTCGAAAAATTGTTCTTTTTCAGAAACTATACGACGATAATCCCTGTGGCAGAGGCGAGGGGGATTATTATGATGCTTTTGGAAAAATATAATGTTAAAATTAATGAGTACACTCCGATGGTAGTGAAACAGACTCTGACAGGCTACGGACGTGCGACTAAAGACGAGGTCGCTGTCGCGGTAGGTAATGTGGTGGAAGGTAAATTGCCGAAGTTAGATGATACAATTGACTCTATAGCGATAGCTATCTGCCACGCGAGAAATATGCGTTGTATAAAAATTGCAGCTAAAGCATAAAACAAGGAGATTACATGAACGTTTTATTGATAAAACAAATATCTATACTGTCAGCAATACTCGGTGCGGCTTTAGGGCTGATTACCATTATTCCTTTCATTGGTAATTTTTCTTTTTTCTTTGTTATGGCGCTTGTCGGTGCAGGCATGATTGTATACTTGAAAAAAATGTCTCTTGTAGGGTTTCTTGAGCCAAGAGACGGTTCTATATATGGTGCGCTTGCGGGATTTGTTTCGTTCATTGGGTTTTGTGTTACTTTTTTACCGTTAGCGACTATCATCGGTATATTTGCTAAAGCAAGCCTATACGGCAGTATAAATTCTCTGGTAACGGGTTTAATTACTATGCCGTTTCTTTTGATAATATTTGTTATTTTTGTCGGATTGATTTCGGCGCTTTCAAATGCCCTTTCAGGCATGGCTGCGGCGTATATCTATACTCAAATTGAGCCTAAACCTGATGAAAATACGACAAATTTTATAATTGAAGAATAAAAGGACACTGTTAATTTTTAATTGAAATGATATCCTAAGATTAATGCTATCGTCTGGATTGCCGCGCTCCCGTTAGTCGCTCGCAATGACATATTAAATCAATTAAAATTAGCAAGATGCAACAAGAGAGGATAGAAGAATGGCTTTTGAATCAAAAATAAAGACTATTGAATGGATAGATAATGCATCAAGGATGGTAGATCAGACGCTTGTGCCGTATGAGTACAAGACTGTAGATATAAAAACAGCGAATGAAATGTTCGATGCGATTAGAACAATGATAGTCCGCGGTGCTCCTGCTATTGGGATTGCCGGAGCGCATGGGGTTGCTTTGGCGGCGATAGAGATTGCTGAAAAGACAAAAGACAAGAACGAATTTTTGCAGCAGCTTCAAACTTATGCAGAGTACTTAAAAAGCTCCCGCCCCACGGCAGTAAACCTTATGTGGGCTGTTGATAAACAGATGGAACTGGCGAAGAATGACGGTCCGACTGTGGATGAAATTGTTAAAACATTGATTAAAAATGGTATAAAGCTCGAGAAAGAAGATGTTGAGATTAACAAGAAAATCGGTGATTATGGTGCAGAGTTGGTCCAAAAACTTAAAAGGGGGGCAACAATCCTCACTCACTGCAATGCAGGTGCTCTTGCTACGGTAGGATACGGTACGGCACTGGGAGTTGTGCGTTCGGCTTTTGATAAAGACAATACTATTCAGGTTTTTGCCGATGAAACACGTCCAAGACAGCAAGGCGCAAGGATTACTACGTTCGAACTTGTTATGGACGGTATCCCTGTAACCCTTATTACTGATGGTATGAGCGGATATTTTATGAACAAGGGAATGATTGATATGGTGGTTGTCGGTGCGGATAGAATTGCTGCAAACGGTGATGCTGCAAACAAAATCGGCACATACAATCTTGCTATAGTATCAAAACACCACAATGTTCCGTTCTATGTTGCGGCGCCTCTTTCAACGATTGACCGTTCTATTGAGTCCGGCAAACAAATCCCAATCGAAGAACGAGACAAGGAAGAAGTCACTCATATCAATGGAAAGAGTGTTTGTGCCGAAGGCGTGAATGTAATAAACCCCGGGTTTGATGTGACTCCGCAAGATTTGATTACGGGAATAATCACAGAAAAAGGTGTTTTGTACCCGCCATATAGTGAATCTATAAAGAAGGCTTTCTCTTTGTAGAAGATTTTGCTAGAATATTGTTATAGATTCGGATGGGACAATGAGAGAATACACAAAAAGAGAAGAAAAAGAATTTAATCCATTAAGAAGCTTTGCTCAGTGGTTTGTCTGCCGCGTGATGTTTTTGAGTTATATGAAATTGGTCTATAACTTAAAGGTTGAAGGGCGAGAAAATATTCCATCAAAAAAAGAAAACAGTTTTATTGTTGCATCAAACCATATTTCAAATAGTGATCCTTTTCTACTTGCAGGTGCTTTTGATGAATCGATAGCCTTTATGGCAAAAGAAGAACTTTTTGAAAAATTTGTTTCAAGAACAATAATGGATTGGTGCGGAGCTTTTGCTGTAAAAAGAGATAAGGTAGGGGTTTCAACTATTAAAACAGCTCTGTCTATTAAAAATACAGGCTGGTCTCTGGGATTGTTCCCCCAAGGAACTCGTGATACAGGTGATAAGGTGGAAAAAATCACCAAAGGTTTTGCGACTTTTGCAAAAGCAACAAAGTCCGATATTTTGCCGGTTGCAATAATAGGTGCTGATAAAAAGCCAAAGTTGTTCGGTTCTGAGAATCTTACAATAAAAATCGGAAAAGTAATTCCATACAGTGATTGTGTTGAAGATATGATGCATCAATGGTGCGCATCAGTATCTGAGATGTCTGGTAAAGAGTATAGGTTGGCGGAAGGCTAAAAACTGCCGAGGAGGTAATTTCCATGAGTCCTGAGAGCGGACCCAAAACAAGAAATTACGCGAAGCGTACTTCTGATGAGTTTAACTTTCTCAGATGGTGTTTTCAAAAGTTCTGGATGTATATAATAGCTATGCCGTTTTTTGCCATATTCTATAGATATGAAATAAAAGGGCGTGAAAATATTCCTAAGGACAGAAAATTTATTTGTGCCGCAAATCATATCTCACACTTTGACCCGCTTTTGGTCTCGCTTGCGGTGAAAAAACCGATTGCTTATATGGCAAAAAAAGAGCTTTTTGAAAATAGTAAATTCTTCTGTACATTAATTGACTGGCTCGGCGCTTTTGCGGTGAACCGTGAAAAGCTTGAAGTGTCTACGATTAAGACGGTGAAAGAAGTATTTAAAAGCAGCTGGATGCTTGGTATATTCCCTGAAGGCGGAATTTATAGGACGAGAATAAAAACAATCGAAAATCTAGGCGTGGGATTTGCTGTTATTTCAAAAGCCGCAAAGTGTGATATTTTGCCTATTTCTATTGTCGGATGTGAGGAATACAATTGGATTCCGTTTAAATCAAAAATTGTTGTTAAAATCGGCACGCCTATTTCACATGAACTTTCTCAAGACGAAATTATTAATACATGGGGCAAACAGGTGGCAGAGCTTTGTAATTACACTTTTATCCCTGTTGAATCCGAACATAGCGAGGTTCGAGATCAAGAAGATTTTGCAAATGCGTAATATTTCTTGCTATTTGTGTGGTCGTTAATTTATACTAATAGATGTTGGGTTGCACCCAACCTACTTCTGAACTTGGTTCAGGGCAGGGATGACAACAAATTATTAAGGAGAATTTTATGACAATGCGCTACGATGCCGGAGAAATCATTACAGCTATGGTCACACCAATGACCACAGAAAGAAAAATAGATTTTTATGCATTGGAGAAGCTTGTTAAGCATCTTATCGACAACGGTACCGATTCGATTCTCATCGCAGGAACGACCGGTGAGTCTCCTACTTTGACTCATGAAGAAGAAGTTGAGATATTCAAATTTGTAAAAAATATTGTGGGTTCAGGGCGCAAGCTTATAATGGGTGCAGGTTCAAACTCCACAATCACTGCTGTTGAAGCTACACAAAATGCTCAAAGAGCAGGTGCGGATGTGATTCTTTCCGTTGTACCTTATTACAATAAGCCTGCTCAAAAAGGTCTTTTGACACATTTTGGTGAGATTGCTAAGTCAACTGATTTGCCGATTATTCTATACAATATTCCGGGCAGAACAGGGATAAATATGTGTCCTGAAACTATCGGAAAACTCGCAGAAGAACACAAAAATATAGTTGCTGTAAAACAAAGTATTGCTGATATGGATGTAATAACAGAAACTATTAATGCTGCACCTCGCGACTTTGTTGTGTATTCGGGTGATGATAGTTTGACTCTTCCGATGCTTTCTGTTGGGGCTTATGGTGTTATAAGCGTTGCGTCACATATTGTCGGTACTGAGATGAAGGCTATGATTAACCTGTTTAAATCTGGTAAGGTCAAAGAAGCAGCTGATATGCATTTGAGGCTTTATCCGCTCTTTAGAAAGATTTTTATGGCACCGAATCCTACTCCGGTAAAACAGTGCCTTGCTAAAATGGGAATTATACAAAATTATGTAAGACGCCCGTTGGTTGAGCTTGATAGTGCGGAACAGGCTGAATTGTATTCTGTTTTAGAGAAGTATATTTAGAAACCACCAAGTTCTGTTGACATCCAACTACAAAATTAACGTCGCCCTGAACTTGTTTCAGGGTCGCAAAGTCTATGAGATTCCGCATCAAGTGCGGAATGACAGTTATTTGGATTTAGGATGTCAACAGAACTTGGTGGCGAGAGTTTTATCTAAAAGATAAAACTTTTTTCGGGTTTAATATTTCTTTTCTTTGCGTTAACATGTAGGGCAATAGGAAAGATTGTTGACTAAAGGAATGTTCAAATGTGGGATTATACTGAAAAGGTAATGGATCATTACAAAAACCCGAGAAACGTGGGTGAGATTAAAGATGCTGATGCTGTGGGAGAAGCAGGTTCTCTTGCTTGCGGAGATGCATTGAAAATATATTTAAAAGTGGACAAAGACGGGACTGTTACAGACGCCAAGTTTCAGACTTTCGGGTGCGGTTCTGCGGTTGCGAGTTCCAGTGTATTAACCGAAATGATTATAGGAAAGAAAATCGAAGACGTTAAAAATATTAGCAATAAGGATATTGCGGATGCATTGGGCGGTTTGCCGCCTGAAAAAATGCACTGTTCGGTTATGGGACATGAAGCTCTTAACTCTGCTATAGCAAACTACTACGGTGAAGAGTATGTGGAACCCGAAGATGACAAAATTCTATGCAGATGTTACCACGTAACCGAAAAAAAATTGAAACAAATGATAGAAGAGAACAATATCAAGGATCTTGAAGATGTAGTCAATATGACAAAAGCCGGTGGTGCCTGTGGGCAATGCCATACGGCTATTCAAAAAGTTATTGATGAGTATAGTTTGGAAAAGCCGAAGTTGGATATTGCGAATATGTCTACGACACAGCTTGTTTTGAAGATTAATAATGTGATTGAAAAATATATTTCAAATGAATTGAGAAAAGATGGCGGAGATATTGAACTGATTGATGTTCAGGGAAACAAAGTATATGTATCCTTGAAAGGAAGCTGTAAATCCTGCAAGTTTTCATCAAACACGTTGAAGAACTTTGTGGAAGCTTCTTTGAAAGAGCATAGTTCACCTGACATTGAGGTTATTGAGGCATAGTATGACAGATAAAATTGTATATTTAGATAATAATGCGACGACAAAGGTTGATCCGCTTGTTTTGGAAGCTATGATACCGTATTTTTCTCAAGAGTACGGAAATCCATCCAGTATTTATACATTTGGCGGAAAGGTTGCGAAAGCAATAAATGAAGCACGCGAGTCAGTAAAAGAGCTTCTCGGTGCAAATGATGCGAAAGAGATTATATTCACGGCTTCAGGTACAGAAAGTGCAAATATGGCGATTCGAGGTGTTCTTGAGGCGAATAAAAATAAGAAACATATTATAACAACAAGAGTTGAGCATCCTTGTGTTATGAATGTGTACAAATACTTTGAAAAACAGGGCTATCAGGTCACTTATATAAATGTAGATGCTGACGGTGAGCTTGATTTGGTTCAGCTAAGCAATGCTGTTACAGAAGACACGGCAATTGTCAGTGTTATGATGGCGAACAACGAGACGGGTGTTATCTTCCCGGTTGAAAAGATTGCTTCAATTGTTAAGAGCAAAAACCCCAAGACAAAGGTTTTCGTTGATGCAGTTCAGTCTGCGGGCAAGATTCCTATCGATGTTAAAAATACTCAGATTGATTTGATGGGTATTTCCGGTCACAAAATCCACGCCCCAAAAGGTGTCGGAGCTTTGTACATTAAATCCGGAACACTTCTTCCTGCATTGATTATCGGCGGGCATCAAGAACGCGGCAAACGCGCCGGTACAGAGAATGTTGCGAGTATTATCGGGCTTGGGGTTGCGGCAAAACTAGCCAAGGAGTTTCTTGAAGACGAAGATACAAGAGTAAGAGCTTTGAGAGACAAGCTTGAGAACGGTATTTTAGAACTTGTTTTCAATGCAAAAATCAACGGTTCAACCAAAAATAGAGTCCCAAACACAACAAACATCGGATTTCAGTACATTGAAGGCGAGTTAATTCTTTTACACCTCAGTGACTTCGGTATTTGTGCAAGTTCAGGCTCTGCATGCACAAGCGGCAGCCTAGAACCCAGCCACGTTTTAAAATCAATGGGGATACCGTTCACCTCGCTTCATGGCAGTGTAAGATTCAGCCTGAGCCGTTTCACAACCGAAGAAGAGATTGATTTTGTGCTGGATAAGCTTCCTGCGGTGATATTCAAGTTGAACAACATTTCACCTTATCAAAAAGAGCTGGAAGAGTTGAAGACGAAGCATCGATAATACTTCTGTATCATTGCTTTATTTACAGATACTCAACCATTCAACATACTACGCCGTCCCGGGCATTAGTTTTGGGTGCTATAAAGATAAATGTTTTACGGGATCTCACAAATTTCACTTAAATCTTTAAATTCGGGATTGATCTTAGTAATTAAATCTATCTTCCACTGCTTACGCCACTTTTTAATCTATTTTTCTCGTATGTTTGCTTCATTAATTGAATCAAAAAATTCATAATAGACTAACTTTGTTAAGTTATATTTTTTGCTGAAACCGTCTAAAATTCCATTCTTGTGTGCAACTATTCTGTGTTCTAAATTGCTTGTTACACCGATATAAAAGGTTGTATTGTATTTGTTTGTCAAAATGTAGACAATATAATCTTTTTTCATTCGGTTATTTTAACATGTTGTATGAGATCCCGTAAAACTTCTATCTTCGTGATATTCAACATTTAATGCCCGGGACGGCGATAATTTTGATTTTCTTGGGGTTTAAAACTTACAACCCCAATTCACAATCCACCCAACTATCAATTAAACCCCGATTATCATATAATTATTCCCATGAAAAAGATTGGTAATGTGCTCACAATAGTCGGATTAATTGTGATTTTTGGGCTGGTTGCATGGTTCTATAGACCTGAAGCGCCTTCGAACAAAATCATCAAAATAAAATCCGCAAACGAATTTTATGTAGACAAGAACAACGACGGCATCGCCGAC
>JAVBRY010000026.1:0-5808 GCA_031547505.1 Candidatus Gastranaerophilaceae bacterium
ATCGGCAAGATTTATTTAAAAATGAAATTACAAAAAAATATTCGTAAAAGTTTTACAAAAGGAGATAATAAAAATGCCATCAACATTGGATAACTTGGAAAAAAATAAAGCGTTGTTTAACCGCGTTGCGAACTTTGTACGCAAACAAGATACTCACAAAGACTCTATACATTTAGAGCGTAATTCTATGATTTTGGACTTATATAAAGATTATTTGTATTTAAAAAACAAAGATAAAGTTGTTGATATTGAAAAAATAAAACAGGATTTTATAGAAAACATTGTAAAAGATAATGATAAAATGGACGGATTTCTCTCAAAAAAAGTAAACTCTTCTGATTTGGGTTATTTTTGGGGAGTAAGACCTGTTAACATCTTAATTAGCAGATTATTAAAACGATATAAACAAAATTTGGATATTGTTTTTGTTGAAACCGGTTTTATATTTTCAATATTAAATGATATTGGTCATGGATGGGATAACGAGAGAATTGAATATTTAAATTTTTCATCGGTCATAGTTGATGATTTGACCTGCTATTATGATGCAACATGCCCTTCAAGAATTGAAATGACTTTAAGCTCCGACTTTGAATTAACAGATGAACAAAAAGAACGTGCAAGGAAAAATATTCAAAAAATCATAAAAAACAAATTAACCAAATATAATCATCAGCCTATTTTCACACCTGAAATTGGACGTGAAGGCGTAAAAAAAGTTTTAGTAATTGATCAAAGCTATGGCGACTATTCAATTATTAAAGGTATGGCAGATGAAAATACATTTAAAAATATGCTTGATGCAGCTATCAAAGAAAACCCTGACGCAGATATTATTATCAAAACTCACCCTGATGTAATAGGTAAAAATACCAGAAGACCACGATGCTATTATCAAAATATTGAAAGCAGTGGGAATCTTTATCGTTTGACTGAGCCTATAAACCCGATTTCTTTAATTGAATATGCAGACAAAGTTTATGTATGCTCAAGTCAGTTTGGCTTTGAAGCTCTTATGTGCGGAAAAGAAGTGCACACATTCGGTGGAGCGTTTTATGCAGGTTGGGGACTGACAAAAGATAGGCTGAATTTCCCACGTCGTACTCGTAATAGAACAGTGGAAGATATTTTTTATATTGCCTACATCATGTTCAGTCTCTATCTCGATTACAATAAACAAGGGCAGTGTGAGATTGAAGACACTATTGATAATCTTTTAAAATTAAGAGAACAATATTTTAAGGAACAGGTGTAATGCAAGAGCTAATTGATAAATATAATATTAAATCAAACTTTTTAATAGATTATTTTAAAATAAATGCCAGTACTCGTTTAAATATAGAACAAGTAAAATTTTTAAAATGGCAGGAAGGTAAATTTATTCCGCCTATAAGACGATCAAAATATTTAGAAACCTACATGAAAGAAGAAATAGAAAATTTCTATACTCTAAAGCAATTAAACCTGCACCAAACAGCCTTCTGTATTACAACAAAATGTTCGTTAAAATGCAAATATTGTAATTCTATGATGCAGTATTTTAATAAAGATACACATAAAACTTATTCTTTTGAAGGCTTTAAAACAGACTTTGACTTATTAATAGATACTGTTGACATATTGAGAAGATTAGTTCTCATGGGAGGAGAACCGCTTTTAAATGAAGATTTTGCCCAAATAATAGAATATGCAGCGCAGAACAATAAGGTTGAGCATATCTTAATTCACTCTAATGCCACAATAATACCGTCTGATGAAGTAGTCGAAGCCTTAAAAAAATATAATAAAAAAGTGTTTTTTTGGCTAAGTGATTATTCGGTTAACGAACAATTAAACAAACGCTTAAAAATAAAAGAAATACAAGCACTGTTAAACGAAAATAATGTTTGGCATGGCATCAGAAAAGACCACGTTTGGATGAAAGACTTTGGTTTTAATCAAATACCAATGAGTGATGCTGATACTATTAAAATACGCAATACTTGTACATGGAGCGGTGCTTGGCAGATGCTGAACGGTACGCTATCGCACTGTTTTAAAAGTAGCGCCGCAAAAGAACTGGGATTTAAGCATATCGGCAAAGATGATTATATAAACTTACATTCTCTAAAAACAAAAGATGAACGACGAAAAGCTATAATTAATCTCTATAAAAAAAATGTTTTGCAAAGCTGTAAGTATTGTTATAAAACATCCGAACCGGTTACACCTGGTGAACAATGTGAGATTGGAGAAAAATGTCTAATAAATTAATTTCAATAATAATTCCTGTCAAAAACGGAGAAAATTATCTACATGAAGCTATTGAAGGAATTAAAAAACAAGAGATGAATATAGAAATCATTGTTGTTGACGATGGTTCAGAAGATAACACTGCGGAAATTGCCAAAAAAATGGGTTGTACCGTAATAAAACATGAAAAAACAAAAGGGTTCGTTGTCGGAAAAAACACAGGTTTACAAAATGCAAAAGGTGAATTCGTAATGTTTCATGATCATGATGATATAATGAATGATGGTGTTTTAAAACAGCTCTATGACACTTTTGATACTGATACACAGGTTGTTATGGCAAAAGTTAAAGATTTTATATCTCCTGATTGTTCAGATAACACCATCATAATAAAACAAGATGCGTATTATGGTCTTTTTACCGGTGCTGTTTTAATTAGAAAACAACTATTTGATAGAATAGGTTCTTTTGATGACAATCTTCTTGCAGGTGAAATGCTTGACTTTAATAATAAATTAAACACTCAAAATATTAAAATTAAAAAAATTGATTTTGTTTCAACGAATCGCCGTATACACAATTCTAATTTTGGCTTAACAAACAAAAAAACAGAATTTCAGGATTATGCAAAAGTTTTAAGAGCAAAATTAGCGAGAAAATAAATGAAACTATCCAAAACCACAGCACAAAACTCATTCGAATACTCCTGGCTTTTGAGCCGGATATTTCCTTATGTCAAGCCGTATTTGCCGCGTATCATACTCGGTTTTTTGATTGCAATACCTGTAGGAGCGCTTGATGGTGTTGTAGCGTTAACTTTAAAGCCATATTTGGACTATGTTATAGGTCAGCAGGATCTGGTTTTTACTCTTTTTAACCATACATACACAATAAGCTGCTCGGCAATGGCAATCGGAATTCCCTTTGGGGTGGTGCTTTTTGCTGCTGTACAAGGTGTTTTGAGATATTTAAACGGATACCTTTCAAGCTGGACAAGCCAAAAGATTACTAACGATGTAAAAATCGACCTCTTTAAACGCCTTGTTTATATGGACACATCATTTTTTACCCAAAACTCCTCCGGTATAATCCTTTCACGGTCCTCGATCGATGCAAAAACAGCATCTGACGGTATTGTTGAAAAGATTAAAGATATTACTATATCAGGCTTCGGGGCGTTGAGCTTAATTGGTGTTATGATTTACAGCTCATGGAAACTTGCGTTTGTAGGAGTAATGGTGCTTTGTGTTGCATTTTTGCCGGTATTTTTGATAAGAAAACGTGTACGCGAAACGTCAAACGAAAATATGCGAATAGGCAGCAGCATTACAACCAATTTTAATGAAACCTATTCGGGAAATCGCGTTATGCGTGCTTATCGTCTGCAAGACCGCCAAATATCTGTTCTTGTATCTAAAATTAAAGAATCATTCAATGTAAGTATGTCGCTTGTAAAACGTTCGAGCTGGATGTCACCTATGATGTATTTAATCGCATCAATCGGGATTGCGATTGTACTCGGGTACGGAACACAGTTGATAATAATGGGGCAGATGAGCACAGGCAGTTTTGCTTCATTTGTTACATCACTTTTACTTTTATATAAGCCCGTAAAATCATTAGGAGGAACACTTACAGGCATTCAGTCTACATTTGTTGCGATGGGGCGGGTATTCGAGCTGTTCGATTTATATCCTGAAATAAAAGACAGTGAAAATGCCGTTGAGATGGACGATTTGAATAATGAGATTGAGTTTAAAGATGTTTGGTTTGAATATGTAGAAGACAGACCTGTTTTGAAAAATATCAATTTAAAAATTAAAAAAGGCGAGACACTTGCAATTATCGGAAACTCAGGCGGAGGAAAATCCACTTTAATAAGTCTTTTACCTCGTTTTTATGATGTGAAATCAGGTGCAATTCTGATTGATGGGGTTAACGTAACGGATTACTTGATAGACAGCTTACGAAAAAATATAGCGACAGTGTTTCAGGATAATTTCTTATTTTCGGGCACAATTAGAGAAAATATTTTGATGGGCAACTACGAAGCAAGTGAAGACGAGCTTGAACGAGCCGTAAAGTCAGCACATCTTGAAGAAATGCTCGCTGAATTGCCGGACGGTTTGGATACATTGCTTGGAGAACGAGGAACGACTCTGTCCGGGGGGCAACGCCAAAGAGTTGCGATTGCAAGGGCAATGATTACAAATGCACCGATAATTATCCTTGATGAGGCGACATCCGCACTCGACAATAAGTCCGAAGGCATTGTACAGAAGGCGTTGGATAATCTGATAAAAGACAAAACCGTTTTAGTAATCGCACACAGACTTTCCACAATTAAAAACGCCGATCGAATTGCAGTAATAAACGAAGGTCAGCTTGTTGAACTCGGAACGCATAATGAATTAATGAAAATTTCAAACGGACAATATAAATATCTTTATGAAATTCAGTTCAAAGGGCATGAAATAAGTGTTTAGCTGGCAATTAAATATTGCCATTCTAAAAGTTTTTTATTGCAAAGAATTTTTTAACATTATATAATTTGAGCCTGAATGAGAAAAGGTAAGGGGGGTATAAAATGGACACAGGATATGCAATGAAACATATTTATGAAGGTAAGACAAAAACGGTTTTTGCACTGGATAACGGCAATTATCTTTTAAAATTCAAAGACGATGTAACCGGAACAGACGGTGCTTTTGATCCGGGCGCTAACACAGTAGGACTTTCTATTGATGGAATGGGCAAAGGCGGACTACGCATAACAACGTATTTCTTTGAATTGCTTCAATCTAACGGTATAAAAACTCACTACGTAAAATCTGATATTGAAAACAGCACGATGGAGGTTTTGCCTGCAACTGTTTTCGGTAACGGAATAGAGGTAATTTGCCGCTTTAAATCAACGGGAAGCTTCATGCGCCGTTACGGTCAATATGCGAAAGAAGGTCAGGATTTGGATGCGTTTGTAGAAGTAACGCTCAAAGATGACTTGCGTGAAGATCCGCCTATTACAAAAGATGCGCTGGCTGTTTTGAATATTCTTAATAACGATGAGTACGAATCTTTAAAATCACAGACTCAAAAAATTTGTAAAATGGTGAAAAGCGAACTTGCAAAATATGGCTGTGAGCTTTATGATATCAAGCTTGAATTCGGAAGAAACAATGGCGAAGTTATACTGATTGATGAGATTTCCGGCGGAAACATGCGTGTTTACAAAGACGGAAAAATAGTACAACCGCTTGAACTTGTTAAAATAGTTTTAGGCTAATCACAAAAATTTAAAACAAAAAATCCGGCTATTTTTAAAAGCCGGATTTTTTGTTTTTTCAT
Source organism: Candidatus Gastranaerophilaceae bacterium (assembly GCA_031547505.1). GTDB lineage: Bacteria > Cyanobacteriota > Vampirovibrionia > Gastranaerophilales > Gastranaerophilaceae > JAVBRY01. The sequence goes on from JAVBRY010000026.1 coordinate 5,578, forward strand.
AAATTGTCATTCCGCACTTGATGCGGAATCTGAACCCACATTGGGTTTTATTTTTTACTCTGCAATACAGAGATCATAAAAAACATCCGCAAATCATCAGATGCCGAAACAAGTTCGGCATGACAGCTTTATGCTTTATTTCAATTTGCAGAGTTTAGTTACCACTGCACCAAATTTTAGTGTCTAAAATGTCTTATGCCTGTAGTAATCATTGCAATATTATATTTGTTG
>JAVBRY010000244.1:0-6217 GCA_031547505.1 Candidatus Gastranaerophilaceae bacterium
ACTCCTGCAATAGCGCTTTCTGGCGGAGAAAGACGAAGAGTCGAAATTGCAAGAGCATTGGCAGCAAGTCCTGATTTTATGCTTCTTGACGAACCTTTCGCAGGGATTGACCCGATTGCAATCGGCGAAATCAAAGACAATATTCGTAAACTTTCTGAGGAAAAAGGCCTGGGTGTTCTTATCACAGACCACAACCCTAAAGCGACTCTTTCGATTACGGATAGAGCGTATGTAATTTTTGACGGAAAAATTAAAATTCAAGGTAAGAGCAAAGACGTTGCAAAAGACCCTATAGCCAAGCAATTCTACCTTGGAAAGGACTTTGAGCTTTAATGAGCATAAAGATTTTTGATAGGTATCTTTTAAATCAAGTTATAGGCGCTACGTTCGTTTGTATTTTCCTGTTCGTAGTAATCTGGATTTCGCCTGAAATCTTGCTTAAGACAATTAAGAGAACACTGGCTGGAGATTACACTCCTATGGTCGGGGCACAGATTCTTTTGTATGAGATACCGAAAATTATCGGCAAAGCTCTTCCTGTCGGTCTTTTATTGGGTTCACTTTATACTTTTGATAAGTTGAGTAAGGATTTTGAGCTCACTATTTTAAGAAGTATCGGGATGAACTTTTGGCGTATAGTTATGCCTGTTATCGGACTTAGTTTGATTCTTACGATTGTGTGTTTCACGCTGTACAACACTTTGATTCCTTTTGGTGAGCAGAAATTAAAACAACTTAAACGAGACTATCCTGAAACTCACTTTATATATAAGGTCAAGGCTGAACATGACAAACTGAGAAAGATAATAATAGTTCCAAAATATCATGCAAAACAGATATCAAATCCGGTTGTGTTGAATTTTAATGCTGACCAGTATAAAGATACAAGTGTGCTTGATAATATAATGCTTGCAGATTATGCAGTTTATCAGGATCATAAGTGGATTTTGCATGAAGTGACGAAGTATCAACTCACCAAAGAAGGTGTATTTCAGAGTGTTCAAAAGGTTAAAGCTGAACAGGTCTTATACGGTGAAAAGGCCGATGCGGCGTTTAAGATTATGAACTATTCCATAAAACGTGATAGAGAGTTGAATAACTCAGAGATTACCGAATACATCAAACTTTTAAAACATGAAAATCTTCAGGACGAATATAGGTTTATGCTGAATAAATATTTGCAGCGTTATTTCCATTCATTGATTTGTATTTTGTTTGCTGTATTTGGCTGTCTTCTCGGATTCAGCCAACCCAGAGAACAGCGTCTTATTGGTTTTACAGTTGGCATCGCGGTGGTATTTGGCTACTACATCACCTTGCCATTCTTTGATATGTGCGCCGAAAAAGGGCTCTTGAGCCCTTATATTACTTCTTCGATACAGCCGATTGTCATTCTTGTTGCTATTTTAATATTTAAGAGGATAAAAGATTTATGATGAAAAAAGTTGGAATTTTGTGTTTAATTGTTTTGTCTGTTTTTGTTGTCAGCTCGTATAAATGTAATGAAATTAAGGTAACCGAGCATGATGGCATCTATGTGGTTCAGGTACCGCATGAAAAAATCAAAAATATCACACCGTATGTTTCGTCCACTCTTATGTACAACAGTGATGTGTACAATGAAACTGGTGCAGAACTGGTTGTTAATGCAGGATATTTCGATCCTAACAACAAAAAGACAACTTCGTATGTTGTTGTAAATGGCGAGGTAGTTTCAGACCCGACTCAAAATAAATCCCTTATGGAGAACGGGAAGCTTAAAGACCATATGGATCAGATTCTTGACAGAACGGAGTTTCGAGTTTTGGACTGCAAAGGTACGAGAATTTTTGATATCCAAAAACATTCCGCTCCGCCTGCGTTTTATAAAAAAAACCAGTGCAAGATTGTTCACTCAATCCAGGGTGGACCTGAGTTGTACCCGGAGTTAAGACTTGAGGACGAATATTTTGTGGAATGGCGAGAGGGAAGTGTCTATCGTGATGCGATATCAGCTCTTCAAAGATGTCCCAGAACTGCAATAGGCGTGAAAGACAATGATGTTTTTATCATTATTGCAACAACATATCACCGTATGACATTGCCTGAATTGGCGAAGTTCTGCAAGGATTTAGGCTTGAACAAAGCGATGAACTTTGACGGAGGCGGGTCATCTTCTTTGAACTTCAGAGGGAACTCTTCAACGAACAATGAGCCTTTTGAAATTATCTCAGACAAGGACAAAACCGCACGAAGATTGAAATCATTCTGGGTGATTAATTGACATTATTTACTATGCATTCCCGGGCAAGAAGTTTTGGATGCTACATGGGTTGTAGTTTTACGGGATCTCATTGAGTTGTTTTATGAGACCCCGTAAAATTCAGATTATAGCAATTTGCGACAATAAAGCCCGGGGCGGCAAAAACAAAAAAACAGTCTGTATAGACTGTTTTTTATAGTTTGATTCCCGAAGGATTATTTATTTTTTAAAGCTTTATTGTCAGAGCTGCGTTTTCTGATACCGTTGATGATTTTATCACCTATCGAACCCACGGCAAGACCTGCAAGCGTCAATGCTGCAAAAACTCCAACACAAGTTTTTTTCATTTTAGATGATTTATTAATTTTTTCCATAACATTGTCCATTATGGCTTTTCTGTTAACTATGCCATAGGTAGCAACGCCTGCACCTATAAGGGCGCCTGCGGCTCTGAATGCATTTGTTCTGTTAAATACATTTCCATTGTCAGTGTAGGCTTTGCCTTTGAAGGCTGTTTGAGAATTATTTATTGCGTTGATGGTCATATAAAATTCCTTTCGAACGTTATTACTAACAGTTCTTATTTTTGCATGCGTCGACTACTGCACCGATGCAATAACCTACACAAGAGACAACTGCAATTCCGGCAGCAACATACAAAGCTGCACCTGTTTTGGATGTAAAGGATAATGTTGAAGGAGTAATTCCTTTCGCATTTTTAGAGACTTTAATTATTCCATCTTTTATTCCTATGGCAGCTGAGGTTGCACTTAGCCCTGCACCAATAACAACGCCTGTAGTTCTGCCGGCATTTGTTCTACAATTGCCGTCACGACCGCAGCCGAATGATGGACTTATTGCTTGAATTGACATAATTTTTACCTAAGCTTTCAGTTATAACTTCACTTCATTATACTAGCTTTAAACCCCCTAAAGAGATTTTTTTGCTAGACGACTTGATTATTGTTTACACAAGTTTACAATGTTGGAAACAGCCGATTGTATAAGTCATTGATTAGTTTTGCATCCCCGGGCGATAAGCTTTGAGTTCTTTATAAATATGACCATTACGGGGTCTCATAAAACAAAAATTAATTTTTGTTTATTGCATTGCTTTATGCCCGCGACTGCATATACTATATGTTATTTTACAACTTTGAAAACCTTAAACTCGGCAGGTTTTAATTTGCCAAAGTGCATTTCAGTTTCAGGTTTTTCAAATTTAATTTCTTCAAATGCACCTTTTTCCGCATTATATTTATATTCAGAAACTATACTGTAGTCACAAGGCATCATTACATTTTTGTTTTTAACGGGTTTGCGTTCTTTTATGTAGGAGTAGCATCCGCCTTCACCGTTTTCTTTTGAGTTCTCTTCTGAGATTTTTTCTGTCGGCGATACGTAGTTTGCAACCACGAGCAGACATTCTTTCAGCGGGTCTTTCGAAACCATCCAGACAACGAACCCGTCATCATCTTGTTTTATCACTTCCGCTTCGCCTTCTCTGGTGAGTTCGTTTTTCAAAGCGAATCTGTCGATTGCGTTGAACCTTTTGAAAAACTCGATATTGTGTTCTCTCGGCATTGAAACTTCTGAGCCGATTACACTCTCGATTCCTGTTTTTGTGAACGATTCATCACCGTCAATATACATCATAGGACGGGATGCGTTTTTGCCGCCCGGAAGGAATTTATATTTTAACCATTTGAAGATGGCTCCGTCTTCACCAAGCTGGCCGGGGTATTGATCGATATCTCTGAATTCACCGTCTTGATTGTTGTAGGCTTTTAATATAGACATATTTTGGTCCGCATTACTTTTAATGTTGTATTCTTGCAGCTCGTGGTTGTTGTTCACAATCACCTCAGGTTTTTTGGATGCCTGAGAAATTACATCATCGCCCCAAAGTATGTCAAAGAGCATGTCTTCGTGGTATTCCTTGTAGAATTTATCCCACAGCATATATTCAGCCATTGCTGCAAAGTGAGGTACTTTTTGTTTTAGAGTTTTGTTTGCTTTTGAAAGCACGTAGCTCGGTGCACGATAGCTTATCGGGATACAGTCCTGTTCAGACACATCATCTACAATATGGTCAATGTGATCTACTCTGAAGCCGTCGAAGTTATAATCTTTTTGCAGGTCTTCAAGGTATTTTACATAGACATCGATAACGGGGTTATTGAATTTTCCATTTTCAAGATAAACAAAATAAAACGGAGTCTGACAGTCAAGATTCGCAAAGTCGGATACGTCTTTGTCTTTGCAGTCATAGTGTTTAAATATTGGGTAGTCACCATATTCAGACATTTTTTCAAATACAGGAATCCCTGCAGAACACCACGCACCACCTGGTGCAGGCCACAGCCCTTCTTTAATAAGAGTCTGGATGGTCTCTCCCTGTTTCGTTATATCTTTTTCTTCGGATATTTTTGAAGGTTTGATAATGTGTACTTTAGAAACAATCTCTTTTACCCTTTTGGCAAGTTTTACCTGTTCTTCTTTCAGAAGCATTTTATTTGAAATTTCTTTTTTGAGCTGCAAAAGCTCCTCGTTGAACCTGTTATAAATCACCTGATAATGTTCACTCAAATCGCATGAGCTGTTTTTGAGGCAGGATTTATAAAGGTCTAAAACGATATCAATATCGTCGTGTGAGAATTCATCAGCATTTTTTAAATCTTGTGCAACAGTATTCGCAGCCGATTCAAGATTTTTTACCAACTCACTTATGTCGTACCAGCGTGCGATAGAGGGATTAGACAGAACCATTTTGGAAAATCTTCCTGTCTGAGGCAGAACATCATAAATCACAGGGTGTCCTGCAAGCTGTGCAAGCTGTATAAAGAATCTAACCTGCTCTTTTGCATTCAGGCCCAATTTCTCTTTCACGTCTTTATTTTCAAGAGAAGGACTTACATCCACACTCGTAGGCAGATATGCGCATCCGAATTCTCTCGGGTGGAAAGGAATCAGGTATATCGTAGTGCTCAAAACATTTTTTTCAGGTAACCCGGAAGGCAAAATCAAAAGCTGTCTGAGCCAGTCTATGAGTGTGCCCGGCTCGTGGGTTTGGTTTCCGTCACCAAGTCCTGCAAGGTTTATGAGTTTAATATTGTGCTGCTCTTTTTTTATCCAATCGGCATTTGTGTATCCGGCTCTTTTTGCAGGGCTGATGTTTTCGTTTTCAAAAGAAAATTCTTCTTTGTCGAATATTTTGTTATTTTTCCATTTGATTTCCAACCCGTATAGAATCTCAGCCGGAGTCAGCTCCTCGAGTGCTTGTATGTACGGATAAGGAAGATATCCGTTAGTCTTAATCAAATCTTTAAGATACTTTTTTCTCTCTTTGCAGACAGAATCATATTTATACAAAGATTTTAATTTCTTGTATAAAACGTTTGTTTTTATATCTTCTCGTTCAGGTTTTTTAAAACCAAGTAAATCAGCTAAAAATGTAAACATGCCTAACCTCGTACCATTCAATCATCATACTGATTCTACCATTTATGACTTAAACTTACAAATAGAAATTTGGTGATAGTGATATACTATAAAAATGAATCCTGACTACAAAAAACACATGAAAAAATGTATAGCCCTTGCAAAAAAAGGGGAAGGGCATGTATCACCGAACCCTTTGGTTGGTGCTGTTGTGCTTGATAAAAACAACAATGTTGTGGGTTGGGGTTATCACCAAAAGTGTGGAGAAGCACACGCAGAAGTGAATGCCCTGAATATGGCAGGTGGAAAATGTAAAGGCGGAACAATAATAGTCAGCCTCGAGCCTTGTTCTCATTTTGGGAAAACACCGCCATGTGCTGATTTGATAATTGAAACGGGAATAAAAAAACTTGTCGTGGGCTCAATCGACCCAAACCCTAAAGTTTCAGGTAAAGGAATTGAAAAATGTAAAAATGCAGGTATTGAAGTTATCACGGGCGTCTTAGAGAAAGAATGTGAAAAGCTGAACGAAAT
>JAVBRY010000197.1:0-2755 GCA_031547505.1 Candidatus Gastranaerophilaceae bacterium
ATATTGCGTTCCATGATTTGTATGATATTTCTGCCGTTCGTGTAATTGTTAATTCGGTAAACGAGTGCTACGAGGTGCTAGGGATTATTCACTCACAGTTTAAGCCAATTCCGGGCAGATTTAAAGACTATATCGCAATGCCAAAGAGCAACCTGTACCGTTCATTGCACACATCGGTACTCGGACCAAAATCTAAGCCGATTGAAGTCCAAATAAGAACCCATGAAATGCACCAGGTAGCTGAATACGGGGTTGCAGCACACTGGAAATATAAAGAATCTGGCTCAACAAAAGTTATCTCTAATGCAGATATCCAATTCTCCTGGATGAGGAAACTTGCAGAGTGGGAAAAGGATGTATCTACTGCACATGAGTATGTAGAGAGTGTAAAATTAGACCTGTTTTCTGATCAGGTTTTTGCTTTTACACCGATGGGCGATGTTATCGATCTACCTGTAAATGCAACTCCTGTTGATTTTGCGTTCAGGATTCACACGGATGTGGGTTACAAAATCACGGGTGCATTGATAAACGGACGTATCGCACAGCTGGATTCCAAATTGAAAAACGGTGACATCGTTGAGATTATGACATCTAAAAACGGTACACCAAGACTTGACTGGCTGAACTTTGTAGTCACAAAACTTGCACAGTCCAGAATTCGTCAGTGGTACAAGAAAAATCAAAAAGAAGAGCATATCCATATCGGTAAAAATATGCTTGAGACCGAAGTCACTAAAGCTAAATTCGATGAACTGATAAAAACAGGCGAACTCAAAAAAATAGCCGAGTCGATGAATTACCCTGAGCTGGATGAGCTCTATGCGGCACTTGGTTATGGTGAAACGACACTGAATAAAATAACAAACCGCATCCAAAAACCTGTTGAAGAAGGACCTGAGCAGCGTTTCATTGCTCCTTCCCGTGCTAAAAAATCGAAGAACGATGTCGTCGGGTTGGAAGGAATGCTCTATTCTTTCGCCAGATGCTGTACTCCAATCCCGGGCGAGCCTATCGTCGGTGTAGTTACAAGAAGCAAGGGTGTTTCAATACATCGAATCGACTGCAGCTGTCTTGACTGCGTTCCTGAAGAACGAGTCATGGACATTAAATGGGCTGACGAACACCTCAACAAAACCTATGTTGCCTCTATTCGTATTGATGTTCAGGACAAAATGGGTATCTTAAAAGATGTGATGATTCTAGTTTCAGAATGCAACACAAACATCGCATATGCAAACGTAAAATCCAATACTGCAAAGAAAATTGGAGTCATTGAACTAGGCATTGAAGTAGATAATATCAACAGGCTAAAAGATGTTATAGCAAAACTTCAGCAGCTCCCTGAAGTCATCTCAGTGAAACGAACACAAGGAACTCAAGGCAGTACATGCGCACTACCCGGCAAATCCGGTCATGGAAACATGCCTAAAAAGAAGAAATAATTTCCTCTTTACCATAACGAACACATGCTTTTAAAGTGATTGTAAATTTTTATTACAGTTACTATTAAAATAGTAAACATTTTTTGAATAATGAATTACTATATCATGTAACAAATCCCCAAATCTCCTCCCAAGATTATGAAGTATAAGCTGCAGAGCAGCTTTTTTTTTGTATAAAAATATTTTGCCTCAAGACCACTTAAAATACTTATTGTATAAGTCTTTTCATCTCTTTAACTGCAGATTCAAGACCGATAAAAATTGATTTTGAAATAATATTATGCCCGATATTAAGCTCAACCAAGCCATCAATCTCCTTCATTCGATGAACATTCTCATAGGTCAACCCGTGTCCTGCATTGACTTTCAAGCCTAATTGTTGGGCAAGATTAGTCGCATTTTTTAGTTTTTCAAATTCTTTTTTCTCATTTTCCAAGCCGAAAGCATGGGCATATTGACCTGTATGAAGCTCAATAAATTGTGCTCCGCTTTGGGCTGCAGCAATGATTTGCTGTTCATCAGGGTCGATAAATAAACTTACTTCAATACCTGCATCAATCAATGGTTTTACAAACTCTGTAATTTTTTCAATCTGCCCTGCAATATCAAGTCCGCCTTCTGTGGTAATCTCTTCGCGTTTTTCAGGAACAAGACAGCAGTTCGAAGGCAATACATCCAGTGCAATCTTTTGCATCTCATCCGTCACAGCCATCTCCAGATTCATTCTTATCTTTAATCTTTTCTTTAAATTATAAATGTCGTTATCTCTAATATGGCGTCTGTCTTCACGTAAGTGAACAGTGATGCCGTCCGCTCCTGCTTCTTGGCAGACAAGTGCAGCTTCAATAACACAAGGATCTTTCTCGCCTCTTGCGTTTCTTAATGTAGCCACGTGGTCAATATTTACGCCTAATAACATAGTTTGTATCTCATTTTTTAAACAAGAAAAATTATACAATAAATATAAATGATAATATTTATTATGTAAAAGCCTGCTGTCATCCCGAAGCGTTAAGCTTATTATCTTAATTAATCTTTGCTGTTCGGGATCTTACCAGTAATTACCGTAAGCTTAAAGCTTTCAAACCTAAATTGATGGTGCGGATAACTTTAATTGTTGCTGTGAATGTTTCCTTGTTACTTTTCTTTCTTTTACCTCGCAACAAAAGAAAGAAAAGTAACCAAAAGAAAGGTCACTATTTACTAATCACGCCGGTGGGCAGGTATGCCCACCCTACTTTACAACTTGATGCTTTTCCGTGACGCCATTTTTCTCAAAATCAAAGATTTTGGAAAAAGAAGGCAAATCC
>JAVBRY010000146.1:0-13483 GCA_031547505.1 Candidatus Gastranaerophilaceae bacterium
TCCCCGCTTGAAACAGCTATCGGTATCGCGAGGGCTTTTTGGGTAAATTTAATATCCTGAAGTTTTATGGTTCCGTTTTCTTTATTATTTTTGCAGGTGATATCGACATCAGCCCTGCCCGAATAGTTTTCATAGGTATTCAAAATTTTTCGTATTGCAGGGTGCAAGATGCGCATTTGTTTCATACGATCAAAGCTTGAGATATCGAAGTTTTGGATATTGAGGTCATAATTATAAATAACATCTTTGGCAGGATCTTTCGCGAATACATTTGAGATTTTTGCGTTAACTTTGGCTTCTGTGTTAAACAATTTTGAGTTGAAGTTTTTAACCGACAAAACACTGTTGTTCAAGTCTATCTCACCTGATCTTATCAAAAACGGTATCCGGTCCGGGACACGTGTATTACCGATTGTCGGTTTGAACTGACCGGTCAGTTTTAATTTATTAAAGTCAATTTTATCGGCGGTACCAGAATAATTTGCTTTTAAAGATAAGAATGCGTGAGTATATGGAATATTGCCTCTTTTACCTCTGTCACCTTTTTCAGATTTATTTAAGCTCTCAATTTGCTCGAGTTTACTTACAATACCCGAGCCCAAAATCTCATCAACCTTCATATTTTCTGAAACAATATCTGCATTCAGTCTATTTTTTTCTGATTTTGCGGTTATATTAACTTTTGAAGAAAACACTTCTGAGTTTAAGTTTGCTTTCCAATCATCTTTTAAAAATTCAACAGTGCCGTTAATTTTAGAAATCATAGGTGCAAAATCTTTTAATTTAGCAGTATTATCTTTCAATTTCAGCTTTCCTGAGATATTCAAGACCTCAATAAAATTGCTGTAGTCCTTAACAAGTCCGTCTATTTTTATATCGAGCTGCGACGCGCCGCTTATTTCTTCAAGCGGTTCAAGAAGTTTACTCCATTTTTTCAGGGCAGGGCTGCCTTCGACAATATTCAAAAGGTCATCCGTATTCACTGCATCAGCCGAAATCTTATAATCCACTTTCCCTGCAAGGTTCGAGTCACCTGAGATTTTTATCGGAGAATTTTTGATTTTTGCATCTATAACAAGATACATGTCCTTCCCTTTAAAATCCATTCGTCCTGTTGCATTTTCAATAGTTGTATCAAGGTCTTTCAGTATTGCAGTAGTGTTTTTAAAATTAAAATACCCGTCGATAAAGCCATCCTTTGGAGTACCTTTGACTTTAATATTTATATTTCCGATACCCTTTAAAGTCATATAAGGCAACGGTCCAAGGTCGAACCCGACAACATCATGAATCGGAAGTAAGATAGTATGTGCCGCTTCTACATCCACTTCAGGGGAAGACGAAACTTCAAATTCGCCATATCCGCCGATTTTGTTTTCTGAAGTGCCTTTTACTTCTACGTATTGGCCCGGTCTTATGAAAATTTTTGTGTACAATTTGAACTTCTTGCCGATAAAATCCATCTCAGCTTTGCACTTAGGGATTCTTTTATCTTCCTGCAGAATATACAAATCCGACAATGCCATCGGACCGTATATTTCAGGGCTCTCAACCGACCCTTTCACCTGAAGGTTAGCTTCAACAAAAGCCCAAGCGCCGTATTTTTTCAGTTTTTGTATAGCGTCATTTGAATCCGGCAAAGATGGAAGAAGGTGGTATAACGGATAAAGTTCGGACTTTGGTATTTCGACATTCAGGTCCAGTCTCGGGTTTTTACTTTTATAATTTTTAATAAATCCGCTTGTTATTATTTTCCATTTTTCGGTACCGATTTGTGTTTTTAGAAGCTCTATCTGGTAAGGGCTTGCCGTTCCTTCAGAAATTATATTTATTGTGCCATTCGAATAGAAAGAATCAGCAGGGTTTTTCATATGGAGAGCAAAATTCTCCAGTGTCGCATCCAAGATGATACTATTTTTATTCCCTTGCATATCGTTAGTTTTAATATTTGCATTAATCAAGCCGGAGATTTTATTCAGCTGAGTCTTCCCGGAAAATCCCGCATTAGACGCCACATAAGACGAATACACACTCAAATCAAGGTTTTCTAATTTACCTGAAATCTGTGCTCTATCCAGATTTTTATTCAAAGGCAGCCGAGAATCCAAAGCCAACTCACATTTTGATGTTTTGTTTTTCGTGACGATATTTATCTGTGTATCAAGATTCAAATACCTGCCCTTACGGTATTCTTTTATTTCAAAAACAGGAATATCAACAACGATATTCTGAGCAAGCTTTTTATCAATAAAATTAATTTTTGAATCAACAAACTTGCCCTTAAAATCTTTCAGTTTCAAGTTCTGTTCTTTATCCAACTCCAGCATATATGTGCCCAGATAGAAATTGTCATCAATATTTCTTGTGATATTAAGGTTCAACTCCTCAGCCCTAAAATGCCTTATATTAGGAGAATTGAACAAAAGTGAAAACAGAGATACTCTTGAATATACTTTTTTTGCTGACAAAACCTCACTATTAGCCTCATCCGTTATTTTTAAATTTTCCGCATCAATATCTGCATTAAAAGACAACCGTGTTTTTACCCGTATTGAATCCATAGACAAATTAAGCCCCGTGGATTCTTTCACAAGCTTTTCAACGGTTTTATTTTGCAGGGCTTTATTTATGATTTCAGGCACGGCAAGAAGGTAAAAAGCCTCCGCCAAAATCACAAGTGTTGTTACCGTAATAAGTGCTATCTTTAATGCTTTTTTGCTCATAAGTTCATTTTCAATAAATCATACAGATTATATAATTAATATGAATTTATTTCATCCTACCAATGTCGCAATTTTTGCTTGTCTTTGTATCAGATAGCTGATAAAATTTTGGTATTCGATATGGAGGTATATATGAGAAAGATTAAATTGTTTGCGTTAACCATTGTAATGGCTTGTTTGACTGGGCTTGCCGCAAGTGCTGACACTATAGGTTATGTGAACTACAAAACAGTAGAATCAAATTACAACTTAGCAAAACAAGCATACAAAGATCTTGATGCACAGTATCTTGAAATGCAGCAGTACCTGATGGACAAAGAAAAACAATACAAAAACATTGACTCTCCAATCAGCAAAAAGAATTTTGAAGAAACAGTTCAAAAAGACTTTAAAACTAAAAACGAAGCTTTCACTCAACTAAAACTCAAAAAAGCAGAAGAAGTTGAAAATACTATTCTTGCAGCAACAAAAGCAGTCGCTGCAAACAGAAAAATAGATGTTGTTATTGACTACCGCGTTGTATTCACAGGCGGTGTGGATTTAACAGACGATGTGGTTTACTACCTCAACAACAACAAAAAATTTAAACCTGTTGCTGCAGGCAAATAATTTCAAAATAATTAAGATTTAAAGAGGCCCGGAAATGGGCTTCTTTAGTTAGAAAACAAAGACACAAGAAGGGCTTTAGCCCATCAATAAAAAATTTATTGAAAGATTATGCGATTCCTTTACCTCTCGAAAAACCTGACATTTAGTCAGCTTTTCCTCGGCAGAGTGCAGGAATGACAATGAGGGTAAGTATGAGAATAGTCGATATAATTGAAAAGAAAAAACACGGACAGGAACTTTCAAAAGAAGAAATAAAATTCTTTATTGAAAGTCTTACTGACGGCACGGCAGAAGACTATCAAGTTTCTGCGTGGCTTATGGCAGTGTATTTTCAAGGTATGACTACCGAAGAAACAGCCAACCTCACAGAATGTATGGTAAATTCAGGTGAAACTATCAACCTTTCATCAATCGGCTCTTACATTGCAGACAAGCACTCTACAGGCGGGGTAGGGGATAAAATTACGTTAATTTTAATCCCTCTTTTAGCCGCTTGCGGTGTCCCCGTAGCAAAACTTTCGGGTAAAGGGCTCGGGCACACGGGCGGCACAATAGATAAACTGGAGTCTATTCCTGGCTTCAGAACGGAACTAAAGATAGAGGAGCTTATCGAAAAAGTAAAAGAGATAGGGCTTGCGATAGGTTCGCAGACTCAAAAGCTCACGCCTGCTGACGGAAAACTCTATGCACTCAGAGATGTCACGGCCACTGTGGATTCTATGCCTTTGATTGCTTCATCCGTTGTTTCTAAAAAAATCGCTTCGGGTGCAAATTTTGTTGTTCTCGATGTTAAATACGGTTCGGGTGCATTTATCAAAACTCCCGAAAAAGCTTTGGAGTTATCAGAACTGATGGTAAATGTTGCACAGAAACTGGGTAAAAAATTCAATGCCATAATAAGCTCGATGGAACAGCCGCTCGGCAGAGCTGTCGGGAATTCACTTGAGGTTATTGAATCTATAGAGTTCTTAAAAGGCAACTCAACGCCTGATATTGAAGAATTGACCTATGAAATGGCGGCACTTTCACTTTTGCAGCTCAATATTGTTAAAACGGAAGAAGAAGCGCACGAGCTTATTAAACGGGAAATTGAAAGCGGAAATGCACTTTTAAGGTTCGAGAAACTTATCACATCACAAGGCGGAAACCCTGAAGTTATCAACAACTATTCGCTTTTCAAGCAGCCTGTTTACAAGCATGAGATTGTTGCTGAATACGACGGTCATGTAAAAAATATCGATGCATATAAAATCGCCTATGCCTGCAAGCTCCTTGGTGCAGGACGTGACAAGAAATCAGATAATATAGACATGTCAGCCGGGATTATCTTAAACAAAATTTATGCAGAGAAATTCGAAAAAGATGATGTTCTTGCGACTCTATATTCTGACAGTTTAGAAAAAATCAAAACTGCACTTTCTTATGCTGAAGAGGCTTTTGAGGTTTGTGAAACAGAGCCTCCGAAAAGAAAAATGGTTTATAAGGTTATATAGTTTAAAATTTTCCGCCTAAAAGCCAACAAAACTGTATCCATATAAATTAAAGACCGCTCCTCCTAGGCTCATCTCAGGCAACCCAATAACATATTATTATTTTAGTGTTGCTTTAGTGTGTAGATTGTTGTGTTTGTTTTGGGGAAGCCTTTGCCTTCGGGCTGGAGATTTGTGTGTTTGGGTTGGTTCGGGCTATGTGTATTGGGTTATCGAAGTAAATAACTATACAGCACACAGAAACTTTGTTTCTGACTTAGCTTGCCTCTATTTAAAATGATACTTAATCATTTTAAACAGAGTTCTTCCCGCTAAACGCAAAGATTATAAGCTGGCGAGATACAGTTTTATCGGCTAACCCTATGCAAATACGATTAATGTATAAACTGTGAAAAGACTTTATAGTACAGGAATACACCAAAGATAATAAGTATAACACCGCAGAATTTTGTCAGTGCATCAGTGAATTTTGCAAACGATCTGAGGTTTTTTACAAACGATGTAAAGATACCTGCAAGAACGATAATAGTACCTTGTCCCATTGAGAATAGGAACAACATCAATGCCGCATACGCAATATTAGCAGTCAATGAAGCCGTTGCCATAATCCCTGCCAAAATCGGAGTCGAGCATGGAGTAGTTGCAAGTGCAAAAACCGCGCCCAAAACCATCGGGTATGTAATGTGACTGTGTTTTGTATTCTGCGGCAGGCTTTTTACCAGGACAGGGAAGTTCATATCCATTATCCCGACAAGGTTCAAACCGAAAAGGAAAATCAACGAAGCGAGGAACAATGTCCAATACGCCTGGTTTCCGCCGCCAAAAACTTGTCCGGTGAGAGCGCAAATCATCCCTATCGAAGTCAAACACAACGACAAACCGACAAGGAACGAAATCATCTGGATTGCTGTCGTGGATGTTTTTTCATGAGAATATCCGCCGATATAGCTCACGACAATAGGCAATACGCCCAATCCGCATGGTGAAAGTGAAGCTATCAAACCGCCGATATAGCAAAGTAGCAGTACAAACCAGGAAAACTCACCCGTTACATGGGTCTTAAAAAAAGCAACAATACTATCCATTGATTATGCCTTTCAAGTATTTTTCGAATTCTGCTTTGTCAAGAAAACCCTCTGTTCTTTTATAAGTAGAGCCGTCTTTTTTCAAAAATACACATGTAGGAACAAGTGTCACATTATACTGTTTTATCAATTGATTCACTCGTTTGTCGTTTGATTGAACATTAATCTGTTCATAAGAAACCTGATCAGCGTAAGCCGGCATAACTTCATTTACAGTCGCTTCAAGCTTTTTACAGTCAAGACACATCGGTGATGAAAATTTTATAACAGCCGGTTTTCCTGCCGCGATAGCTTCAAAACCTGCTTTATCAGCATTTGTTTTGTCCAAAACAAAATAAGTAATCATAGGTAAAACCAACACGCACAATGCGATAATCCAATTCTTCATATCAATCTCCTTTGTTTCTTATAAATATTAATTTAACTATACCATATATCACTTTTTTCGATATGAAAATCCGACAGTGTATTAGCCATTGAGGATAACAATTATTTGTTTGTAAATCAGGATTTTTTTTGGTAATATAAGTTTAATTTGAAGCAACTAGCTTCATGTATTGGCGGAGTGTCCTTATGAAATCAGGGTAGTATCTGTGCCAAAAACACAACTAAATATGGAGAACTGGCCGAGTGCCCCTGTAAGATTAGGGCGGCACCCGTGCCGAAAACACAACTGAATATGGAGAACTGGCCGAGTGGCTGAAGGCGGCACCCTGCTAAGGTGTTAGGTGGAGTAATCTGCCTCGAGAGTTCGAATCTCTCGTTCTCCGAATTAAAAGACTTCGTGAGAAGTCTTTTTTTATTGAGAGAGTTCGAACTGGTATTTTTGCTCTCGACGTCACAAAAATACGGAGTATCAGTCCGCAAGCGGACATCCTGCCTCGTTCGCCTCGTGTCGCTCGG
Source organism: Candidatus Gastranaerophilaceae bacterium (assembly GCA_031547505.1). Taxonomy (GTDB): domain Bacteria; phylum Cyanobacteriota; class Vampirovibrionia; order Gastranaerophilales; family Gastranaerophilaceae; genus JAVBRY01. The sequence goes on from JAVBRY010000146.1 coordinate 6,811, forward strand.
CTACGATGCAAGCGAATCTCTCGTTCTCCGAATTAAAAGACTTCGTGAGAAGTCTTTGTTTATTGAGAGAGTTCGAACTGGTATTTTTGCTCTCGACGTCACAAAAATACGGAGTATCAGTCCGCAAGCGGACATCCTGCCTCGTTCGCCTCGTGTCGCTCGGCTACGATGCAAGTGAATCTCTCTTTTACGAAGAGTTCTAATGTGACGACATTCAAGCCGATCTTTGCGAGGCGTAGCAATGACGGCTGTAAACTTTTTACCAAAAACCCTATCTCTTGATTGCGCAATATAGTCTTTTTTCATCCCAAACACCATTGAAATCATTTTTGCATTTTTCAGCATTTTTCACACACATACCTTGGTCTTTTTCTTCACATCTTTTTCTGTGACTATCCCAACAATGACCACTATCAATACAATGATTTATATTCAAAGATGTATTTATATCAGGCAAACGGTGAAAAGCAACTATCAATCCAATGAATAAAATAACCCAAAGAATTTTAAAAATATGCTTGGTTTTCACAAAAGATATCGCCCATGGTAATATTATTACTATGCTTAATAAAATTGATAAGTTTTTTATATGGATGGCATTAAGTATATTATTTTTTTATATGCTGCCATTTTTGGCGTTACTCTTCATCGCCTATATTTCTTTGTTATTCGGAAATAATTATGTCTATGATCCAACGACATTGCTACCAGGGTTTGGGTTTGTTTTTATTGTTATAACCAGCTTAATTTCAATGGTCTTTTGTCACATAGCATATTTGGCTTTATTTTGTACGTTGTATAAAAAAATACGAGAATCGCAAAAAACAAAAAAAGATTATTGGATTATATGTGCCAATGTAGCTGCAATAATCTTTTATGGCGTTTTAGCTTTTCTTACTTGGACTTTGATAGTTTTAGGCATGATAGTAGATTAGTCGCATAGAAATTCCACCACACTAAAATTACCAGCGTCTCCAATCTTCCTTCTTGTGATAATCTTTTAAGTCTTCATTTAATATTTTGCAGTCACAAGTAGGGTTGGCACGTCCTCTTTCTCGGCCTAATCGATTTGCTTCTTGATGTTGCTCAACATCTTTTTTTATTTCTTCTTTATCGATATTCCTCCTCGTTTGGTCAAGCACCCTGCAAAATTCTTTGAAATCACTGATTGCCTCTGCAGCTTTATCGCCCAAAATTCCCAATTGTGCAGCATTGCAATTCGCCACCGAATGGCGATACTTATCCAAATCTCCTTGCCGCTCTGTTATTGTCAATTTCACCACTTCATCGGTGAAATAAATAGTGGCCATTAATAAAGTATTTAACGGATTTAACAGGCTATGAATATCCTTTATTAAAATTATAAACTTATTTATTCCATCAGAAATCTCCCCACAAAGATTATCCACATTATTCTCGCAATCCGGTAAATGCTTGCCGTATTCTTCACTAAGAATTTCCAGTGTTTCGTCCATTTCTGTTAATGCATCTTCTGCTTCAGATGCAATACTTTCAATATCATCAATTTCTGCTTCGATTTCATCAACAAGACTTTCGGCGTCACCAATAATTTCTTCAAGTTCTTCAAGCAATGCTTCGATTTCTTCCCAACAATCACAAGGTTCATCGTTATCACGACCCTTACCTCCATGACCGTTACCGTTGTCATTTTCATCTTCATCCTCAATCTCAACAACATCCACATAACATTTACAATTCGGATGAGGCTCATCTGGTATTTCATCAGAATACCAATATTCTGCGCCGTCAAGTGCTTCACATTCAGGGCAAGCATCATCTCCTGCCATCCAAACATATTTGTGATTATATCGGTTGTAGCTTATTCCGCCTTTTAATGTTATATTTTCACTCATTGTGGCCTCCCTAAATTCAAGTTATTACAAATTTCACAAACCAATTCATCCGTATTAATCTCGGAATCATTTTTCGTCTCAAATACTGCATTGGTGAGAGCGCCTTTTCGTAGGTATTTCATTATTACCCTTGGTGTATAGTATTTACACAGATGAGTTAATGTAGCAAAAGTCTTCTCTCCAAAATCCCCATCCTCTTCGAGCGGTTGTCTTTCAGGCAATATCGAATCAGCTGTTCCTTTGTTCAAAAGATTAAATCCGAGCTGAAAATCCTTTACAGCTTGCTCCTCGCCGACTTTTTGAATGTGGTCTTGTGCAAACTCTGCAATCTCTTGCACCTTATCCCTCAAAAGCCCGTCCTCTTCAAATTTTTCATCAGGAAAGTATTTGTCCTCCCTTTCTCTTCGGATAGCTGCGAGTTTGTTTCTTAATTCATTTGAAAATTTGTTAGACTGCGCATCAGAGTCTTGCAGTTTTTCAGAAAACAGTATTTCTTTTGTTGTTTCTAAGTTCATGGGAGTCCTTTCTCGATGGTTAATCTTGAACGGATTCACTATAGCAGATTTCTATGAGCCTAATGGGGCAAGTATGAAAAATACTTTTCCAAACAAAACGAACTGCTGAACTAAAGTGAAGCGTGTAAGCTTGGCTACATGGCAAGGCTATAAAATACAAATTTGCAGCGTGAGCGTAGCAAATTTAGTATTCTTACCTCATTCTGTGCTAAATTATAAAGTATAATTAATACAGTAACGTAAATGAGACTTTAGTATATGAACTCAATTGAAAGAATTCAAGCAACAGATAATTATATGCTTAATCGTTTAATAGATGTCTGGGAATCATCAGTACGAGAAACCCATACATTTTTATCCACACAGGATATCCAAGCTATCATGCCTGATGTTAAAAAAGGATTAATCGAAATAGAAGATTTATACGTTTATAAAGATGAGAATGAATTGTTACAAGGGTTTATAGGAGTTCAAGATGAGAAAATTGAAATGTTATTTATTGATGCCGATTTTAGGGGATGTGGTATTGGTAAAAAGCTTCTTCAATACGTACTAGAGAACTTCTCTGTAAAGTATGTAGATGTAAATGAACAAAATACACAAGCTGTTGGTTTCTATAAATATATGGGCTTTGACGTTATAAATCGTTCCGCAATAGATAGTCAGGGCAGACCTTTCCCTATACTTCATTTGAAACTTAATCTCTAATTTATCTTATCTTTTATACAAAATAGGTATGACTTGTGGCTAAGGTCTTTTAGGGAATATTAACTTTAATTGACGTCGTGATAATGTGTTCAAAAAGGATTTACTCTTGAGAACTCAACGAATATATTTAATTGTTGCCATATTTATTATGGTAAACATTAACAATGCCAAAGCTGCAGATGTTACAACATTTCCACAGCTGAATTCTGCAATAACAACTGCGACAGAGATAATTATAAAAAATGATATTACGTCAACAAGTGCTATGAATGCACAGGGGCAAAATTCTTTGATTATGACGACTGATGTTGATGGCGGTGCTACTCTTAGCGGTGCAAATTTTAACGGTATTATAGTAGGCAGCGGAAAAACATTAACTATTGAAGGGCTCACTGTTCAGAATTTTAGGCGTGCTCAAGGCGGGTTTATTAATTCTACAAATGGCACCACAATTATTAATAACAGCACTATTAGGCTTAATACAGCAACACAATTCGGTGGAGTTGTATATCAAAATGGCGGAACTTTAAAAATAGGTGATAATAATCTATTTTTCGGAAACACATCCTCATCTTCAGGCGGAGTCGCAAGACTGGAAGGCTCCAGTACTCTTATTGTCGGATCAAACAATGTTTTTACTTATGATGCATCAATTCTTAACTCGGGCGGTGTTTTTTTTATTAATTCAGCAGCGATTCAAACACCTACTATAATTATTGGTTCAAACAATCTTTTTGAAAATAATTCTTCAGAATTTTCAGGTGCTTCTATCTGCACAAATGATCAAGTTTACGGCGGAAGTATGACTATAGCTTCAGGAAATATCTTTAAAAATGGTACTGCCGGAAATAGCGGCGGAGCAATTTTTACAAGAGTTAAAACAGAAATCACAGGTTCAACTTTTACAAATAATAAATCTACCAATTCAATTAACCCTAACCAAGGGGGTGGCGCATTAAGCAGTAGAGTGAATGGTATAACTCTGACAAATAACACTTTCACCTCAAACTCTTCATTTTTCAACGGCGGCGCAATGAATACTATAGGAAATACAGCAACCCTGACCAACAACACATTCACAGACAATTCAGCAGGCAGCAATGGTGGTGCGATTGCCGCAATACGCAGACCGGATCTTAATCTTTTTGTATCTAATGTAGTTTTAACTTCAGGTAATATTATTGACGGAAATACTGCAGGTGCTAACGGAGGGGGGATATACCTTGAAGGGGACGGTTTCTTTTCTATCGGGCCACAAAATATCTTTCAAAATAATTCTGCCACAGGCGATGGCGGAGCAATTTATACGATTGGAACTGCGCCTTCTATTATTAATGGCAATAATTCATTCATAGGAAACACTGCGGGCGGCAACGGCGGTGCAATCTACAATGCAGGAATTCTCACTCTGAATTCCGATGCCGGAGATATTGACTTTTTAGATAACACTGCCGGCGGTGCAAATGATATTTTTAACTCGGGAATAATAAATATAACCGGTGATGCAAACAGTATAAATATCGGCTCAGGTTTTTCGGGCGCTGGGGATATCGAAAAAACAGGCTCAGGCGAGGTTGTTTTGGGCGAAGATTCAATAAATCATAGTTACACAGGTATCTACAACCAAACTGCTGGAACTCTTACAAATTATTCAACTTCATTTTTAGGCGGTACAAATTCAATATCAGACTCAAATCTAAATTTATTCCAAATCGCAGATTTATCAATAAACAACTTAGCCCTGATTAATGCTAATGTATCCTCTTTAAATAATTTAGTAACCACAACAACAGTAAATAACTCAAGCCTCAGCGGAACTAATAATTTTCGTATAGATATAGATGGAGATAATCAAACAGCTGACAAATTCGTGTTTAACGGCGCTCCTTCAGTAGGAACGCTTAATGTTGCAGCCATAAATGTGGCCGGTGTTCCTACTGATTTAGTTATTCCCGTTCAGATATTTGAGGGTACAGCTGTTATAAGCAATCCCGGTATGGATTTTACACAAACAGTTTCACAGCCTGTTCATACTCCAATATATGACTATGGTTTTCGATCGGATGGAGGCGGACAATATAGCCTCTTTAGAGACGGATTTAACCCTGAAGTTCAGCGTGGTCAAGTTGCGACTTTAGCCCAATATCAGAACCAGCTTTTTCTTAACAATATATTGTTTGAGCACGTTTATCTAGATTCAAATGATATGATTACAAAATCCTGGCCGAATCAATATGCCTCAATAGCTACAGTTTTGGCTCCATATCAGTTCAAAGGTAAAGCCAGTTCTGTTTGGTATAAGGCTTATGCCAACGTTGAGAAATTATCTATGACCAATGGCTTGTTTATCCACAGCGCCACTTACGGAGCTGTTTTATGCGGGGATTATGACGTTGTTAAATTGAAGCGCGGCTGGAAATATCTTCCTTCGATTTTCCTTGCTTATAACGGAGGTCGCCAGTCATACAGCGGAGTCACCAGTTATCAAGACGGCGGACAAGGCGGGGTGCTGGGAACTTTTACAAAAGGTGATTTTATAGGTTCACTTCTGGCATACGCCGGCGGCTACCATAATGACATGAATGTACAAGGTTTCAGTGACTCTAACAATAATTGGTTTGCGGGGACGGCTACTAAATTATCGTATAATTTTCGGCCTTTAAAAAATATTATGGTTCAACCGAATGCGCTTGTTTCATACAACATCTATGGGAAACAAAGCTGGGGAAGTGATTTTGGCGCATTGTCCATGGAGGCAGGGTACTTGAATGGTATAAACGTTTCTCCCGGTCTGAATGTAATTTATGGAAGAGAGACTTGGAGTACATATTTAAAAACACTTTATATGTTTAACATAAATGACAAAGTTAACGGAAGTGCCGGAAATGTCAATCTGCCTGATGTCAGGATGAAATATGGCTATATAGAATACGGCATTGGAGCAACAAAAACCTGGAGAGACGACCGTATGCATGCACACTTTGAGGTTGTTTTACGTAATGGCGGCAGGACAGGTGTCGGATTCCAAGTAGGGTTATGTATCAAATTCTAATCGGTTCTGAAAACATGAAACTGATTTTCATCTAAAGGTTTATATTGAATCCAAGGCATCAGTTTTTTTAAAAAGAAGTTTATTATCGGGTTTGAATGGCTGATGAGCGCATAGAGCATTTCGTATTTGCAGCCTAGCCTGATTTTCATATCGTCTGTTGTTTGCCCGCAATCTACCGTTTTAAAACCATTTTCAATACCATAGCGTACAACTTCTACCAGTAGTCTTATATAGGTATCATATTTTGAAACATTTTTTTTATTCAAGCCGACAAACTCAAACAGCAGTTCTTCATCGTTTTTTCTCATTTGTGCAAATCCCTCTACACCCTCTTTCCCTTCCAGTACAAAAATTATACAATCGTCTTGTCGGAAAAAATCTATCGGGGCTTTACCCAGCTTATAGGCTGAACTCTCATATACCTCAAGGTATAAGTTGTACATTTCTTCGCTGAATTCAGCTTTGTTATTTTTTAGCAGGTAGAAATTAAGGTCTTTTGACTTGTTCAAGGCTGTATTATATCT
>JAVBRY010000162.1:0-9952 GCA_031547505.1 Candidatus Gastranaerophilaceae bacterium
GGGAAAGAGGAATTAAAATGTCAACGAAATATATATTTGTAACCGGAGGGGTTGTATCTTCATTGGGAAAGGGGATAGTAGCTTCATCCCTCGGTAAATTGTTGAAAGCCAGAGGCTTTTCAGTAGTAAACCAAAAATTCGACCCGTACATAAACGTTGACCCCGGCACAAAGAGCCCGTTCCAACACGGAGAAGTTTTTGTAACTGACGACGGCGCAGAGACAGATTTGGATTTGGGGCACTATGAAAGATTCACGTATACAAGCCTTGGCAGAATCAATAGCAGTACTGCAGGTAAGATCTATCAAACAGTAATCAAAAAAGAGCGCAAAGGCGACTATCTAGGCGGCACGGTTCAGACCATCCCGCATATCACAAACGAAATTAAAGCAAGGATGCTAAAAGCCGCTAACCAGTTCAAGCCCGACTTCTTGATTATTGAAATCGGCGGCACGGTTGGTGACATTGAGGGATTACCTTTTATCGAAGCGATAAGACAGTTCCGTTCAGATGTTGGATATGGCAACAGTATTTCTATCCACGTAACTTTGCTTCCATACTTGCCTACAGCGGGTGAATTGAAAACAAAACCTTCTCAACACAGTGTTTCGACATTGAGAAGCTATGGTATTCAGCCTGAGGTTCTGGTTTGCAGAACATCTAAACCTATCCCGAAAAAAGAGAGAGAAAAACTTGCGTTGTTCTGTTCTGTTGATCCTGAGGCGGTTATTGAATGTAAGGATTTAAAATCTATATATGAAGTTCCACTTGCACTCGAATCTCAAAACATGGCACAGGTTGTGTTGAAAAGACTGCAGTTGTTGGATAAAAAACCTAATCTGGATTCGTGGACAAAACTTGTTGAGAGCATCAAAAATCCTACGAAAACCTTTAAAATAGCTATCGCAGGTAAATATATCAAACTTTCAGACGCTTATCTTTCTGTTGTTGAATCCCTGAAACACGCGGGATATCAGCACAATGCACAAATTGAAATCAAATGGATTGCGTCAGATGATTGTATAGACTACGATGCAGCCAAAGCTGCACTGAAAGATATCGACGGACTTGTTGTTCCGGGCGGATTTGGCGTAAGAGGCATCGAGGGTAAATTGAATGTTATCCGTTATGCCAGAGAAAATAATCTTCCGTTTTTGGGAATATGCCTCGGGATGCAGTGCTCGGTGATTGAATTTGCAAGAAATGTTGCGGGTCTGAAAGATGCAAACAGCACAGAGTTCGACGAAGGCACGGCACATCCTGTTATAGATATTATGCTTGAGCAGAAAAATATTGAGGATTTGGGCGGTTCGATGAGGCTCGGAAAATACGAATGCCAATTGAAAAAAGATTCCAAAGCCGCTAAAGCATACAGCGCAAAGAATATCGACGAAAGACATCGTCACAGATATGAAGTTAACAACGAGTACAAAAAACAGATTGAAGACGCCGGATTGATATTTTCAGGTGTGTCGCCTGACGGCAAGTTGTGTGAAATTGTGGAATACCCTAAAAACGACTGGTTCGTGGCGTCTCAGTTCCATCCAGAGTTCAAATCCAGACCGGAAAGACCACATCCTTTGTTTGCAGGATTAATAAACGCTGTAAATAATAATAAAATAAAGAAAAAACAAGGTTAAAACTACATAATTCGGGTATATAACTTAAAGGGAGACATCCCTTGTAGTATTGTGTCTGTGGTTTAGATAAAGTAGGAGAAAAAATGAAAATATTAATCTCAAACGATGACGGTATTGTATCAAACGGCATCAGAGCTTTAACAGAGGCTTTGAGTCCTGATCATGATGTTTATGTAATTGCGCCTGACAGAGAGCGCAGTGCTGCGGGTCATTCTCTGACTTTGCATACACCGCTTCGTGTTGAAGAATTAGAACCAAAATTCGGCGCAAAAAGAAACTGGGTCACTACAGGCACTCCGGGTGACTGTGTGAAAATCGCCTTGAACGCTATTTTGAGTGATGATGAAAAACCAGATATGATTATTTCGGGCATAAACCACGGACCAAACCTCGGTACGGATATTTTATATTCAGGAACGGTAAGTTGTGCGCTTGAAGGGGCGATGCTCGGTTATCCTGCTATCGCGACTTCGTTGGCGGGATTGAGCTGTGAACTTGAAAACTTCAAATACGCCGCTCAGTTTATGGCTAAATTTTTGCCTAAGATTAGTGAAATCAGCTTCCCACAAAAAAGCATTTTGAACATAAACTTCCCTTCACTTGAAGCGGACGATGTTTCGGGTATTGCAATCACGACTCTGGGCACAAGAATGTTCACAAGCAACTATGACAAACGTGTCGACCCTCGTGGCAAGGTGTATTACTGGCTTGCGGGTGAGTTGATTGAGTATGATGAAAATGACGGAACGGATATCAATGCTCTTCGTATGAACAAAATTTCAATCACACCGATTACATTTGAAATGACGCATAAGAGTATTATGTCGGATCTCGAAAAAGCACTATGCGATGAAAACGGCAAGTGCGACTGGATGTAATTGAGTTATCAAGTAATTATTGAAGTCAATATACTCTGCCGTCGCGGGCTTTAGATAGCACAATATGCCAAGAACGTTCATTACGCGATCTCATAACTATTACATGAGATCCCGTAAAATACTTATCTTTATATCACCCAAAACTTGATGCCCGGGACGGCTATAATCTTTGTTTTAATTTTTAATTTCACTTGCATTGTATTTTTTTAAAAAACGCTTATCGGATGCAATTTGGTAAAATGTATATAATGCAGAACCCAGAGCTGCTAAAGCGGCTCCCGTAACAACGGCTGTTATGGCTTTATGATTTTTGACGGCTTTGTACCCAGCAATCAGCCCTATAACTCCACCTGCAAAAAAAGAGAGTAGTTTACGATTTTCATCTTTATTTGCTTTTATATTATATTTTTTTACAAATTCGTCAGCTTTATTATCGGGCACGCTATAGTGTCCTCTATATCTTTCTTTATTGTAGTAGGTTTTTACCATGAGTATTTTTGCATGGTCATTGTCTAATTTGCCGACTTTTGATACTTCCATAACTTTTATTCACTTGCTTAGTAATCAATTATATAAAAACAAAAAAGTAAATTTTTTGCTAAAAAACTGTAATATGTTTACAAAAGTATTAATAAAAAAATAAGGCGGGTATATTTACCCGCCTCTAAATTAATTATTCCCCAACTATTCTTATGAACAACCCGAATAGCCGCAGTTCAGGCAGATGAAGCATCCTTCACCGTAGCCCAACACTTTGCTGCATTCAGGGCACAAATGTTCCTTCCCCTGTTCATCCGTGCTATCCATTGCCTTGATTTCAGGCATCTTCTTATCATCTTTTTTCTCAAGGTTCATCGGTTGGAACTGTCTGGAGTTATTACGATAAACCGTGATACCTTTGAGGTTGTTGTCATAGGCTAGCATGTAAGAGTCCGCAACTTCTTCTCTTGTTGCGTTTTCTTCGAAGTTAACTGTTTTCGAAACCGCATTGTCCGTGTGAAGCTGGAACGCAGCTTGCATTTTAACGTGCCAGTAAGGTGAAACGTCGTGCGCGGCAACGAAAATTTTCTTCGCTTCTTCGGGAACTTCAGAACAGTGTGCCAAAGTACCGTCAACGGAAATCTTTTTCATCAACTCTTCCGAGTAGAAACCGTGTTCTTTAGCGTATTCTTCGAACACAGGGTTGACTTCCATCATGATTGTTCCGTCCATTACATCTCTGACGAAAACAAGTCCGAACAGAGGCTCTACGCCGCCTGATGCGCTCGCAATCATAGAGATTGTGCCTGTCGGAGCGATACAAGTAGTTGTAGCGTTTCTGATTCCGACCTGTGCGATTTGTCTATCCAACTCGGCCCACATATCATCTGAGATGATTCCGGCTGATTTACCCTGGTATTTTTTTGTTAAGAAATTATTATTGTCGTAGATGCTTCCTTTGAAGTTATTGAATCTGCCTCTTCTTGTTGCAAATTCGATGGATTTAACTTTTGAATGGTAGTCAATAAACTCCATAATCTGAGCAGCGAGCTTTGTGCCTTCTTCAGAGTTGTATCCGATGTTCAATAACATAAGCATATCTGCCCAGCCCATTACACCGAGACCAATCTTTCTGTTGTTTTGAACCATCTCGCCGATTTGCGGAAGTGGATAATTGTTGATTGCAATAACGTTATCGAGGAAATGTATAGCCATTTTCGTAACTTCTGCAAGCTTATCCCAATCTATGCTGTAATTGCCTTTTGAGCCTTTAAGCATCAAGCCTAAGTTGATAGAGCCCAAGTTACAAGCCTCATAAGGAAGCAATGGAACCTCACCGCAAGGGTTTGTAGATTCGATATCCCCGATTAAAGGAGTCGGGTTGTCTGCGTTCATCTTGTCGATGAAGATTATGCCCGGCTCACCGTTTCTCCAGGCACCGTCTACGATTAGCTCGTATACAGCTTTTGCATTCAACCTGCCGACAGGCTGTTTGGATTTCGGGTGAATCAAAGTATAGTCTGTGTTTGCTTTCAACGCTTCCATAAACTCATCAGTGATAGCTACGGATATGTTGAAGTTGTTTAATCTTGTGTTGTCAGCTTTGCAGTTAATGAAATCAAGGATATCCGGGTGATCTACTCTTAAAATACCCATGTTCGCACCGCGTCTTGTGCCGCCTTGTTTGACCGCTTCGGTCGCTGCATTGAAAACTTCCATGAAGCTTACAGGACCTGACGAAACGCCCATTGTTGAGCGAACTACATCATTTTTCGGTCTCAATCTTGAGAATGAGAAACCTGTTCCGCCGCCTGATTTGTGAATAAGCGCCGTGTTTTTAACAGTTTCAAATATTCCTTCGAGTGAATCTTCAACAGGAAGAACGAAACATGCCGCAAGCTGCCCGAGCTCTCTGCCGGCGTTCATCAACGTTGGCGAGTTTGGCATGAAATAGCGGTTTGTAATAAATTCATAAAAATCTTTTGTAGTTTTTTGAACCTCATCATCGCCTGCACCGAACTGTTTATCGGCGTTTGCTAATGTTGAAGCAACTCTGTAAAATAAATCTTTTGCTGTTTCGGTAGGTGTTCCGTCCGGATTTCTTTTCAAGTATCTTTTCTCAAGTACCTTCAAAGCGTTTTCAGACAACCCCAATTTCTCTTCCATGTCTACGCTCACTTTGTTTTTCTCCCCATTCTGATTTTATAATTTTTGTCTATTCTTTATTTTGGTGACTAAACACCATTGTATAATAAATCGCAAGCGCAAGACAAATATATAAATAAATAGTTACAGAAAAATTTGGGTTGACAAAAACCCTGAAACGGTACTGTACAGTAGATTCAATAGGGCATGGCTCAACTTATATTTTTAAATGTTAAAAATGTTTGTAACAATCAGTATTTCAGGCACATGAAAGCATATACTTTTAAAATATTTGTTATACAAAGTGAACAATTTTTCATCTTTATTAAAATCTTTTGCATGCTAAAATAAAATGTGGAAAATACGAATTAAAATTAATAAAGTAATATTAAAGATGGAAGGCGAGGACAATATGGCAGAACCAAAAATGATTGCGACTATACCAAGAAGCGCAACTGAACAATTACAAATTGCTATTAATGAATATAAAGGTAAATCTTACCTTGATTTGAGAATATTTTATACAACAGACGACGGCTTGAACTGGCTTCCTACAAAAAAAGGTGTTACTGTTTCACCTGACAATCTTGAACTTTTAAAAGATGCTGTAGATGAAGCTATGAAAGAGCTTATGAGCGTTGAAGCAGAGTAGGTAATTTATGTCAGGACATTCAAAATGGTCAACTATTAAACATAAAAAAGCTAAAGTCGATGCCCAAAGAGGTATAGCGTTTCAAAAATTCTCAAGAGAATTGATTGTTGCAGCAAAACTCGGCGGGTCTGACCTGGCGGCGAACTTTCGTTTAAGAACTGCTGTCGAAAAAGCAAAGGCAGCAGGACTCCCGAACGATAACATCAAACGTGCCATAGAAAAAGGCTCGGGTCAGGGTGCGACTGACAACTATGAAGAACTTACGTACGAAGGATACGGCGCAGGCGGTGTGGCGATTATTGTTGAAGCCATGACCGACAACAGAAACCGCACGGCGGGAGATTTAAGAAGTTATTTTACTAAATTCAACGGCAACATGGGCGAAACAGGCTGTGTTGGCTGGATGTTCAAGCAGGTTGGCTTGATAACTTTTGATAAAGACAAAGCAGACTACGAAAAACTCTTTGAAGAAGCAATAAACGCCGGTGCACAGGACTTTGTCGATGAAGATGACGAATACAAAGTCATCACAAGCGTCGAAAATTTTCAAATAGTCGTTGAATCACTGGAAAAACTGGGATTTGAACACAAGAGCGCAGAACTCACACGACTGCCTGAAAATACGGTAGATGTCACTGACTCTGCGATTGCAACGAGTATTTTGAAACTCATGGACAGGCTCGAAGAACATGACGATGTCCAAAACGTCTATTCAAACTTCGATATCCCCGAAGAGATACTTGAAAAGATTAGTTTGTAGACATAGAGAATACTTATGAGCCCCCATAAAACTTACTTTAAAGCTATACCCTAAAATTATGCCCAGGGCGGCACAATTGTTTTATAACCGATGTAACATTTTAGAAATAATCCCCCAAAAATAGGCATGAAATCTCGTTATATATTGTTTATATAAGTAGTGTATAAACACAAGAGAGCACAAGAGAGATTTATGTCAGGCACTGACGTTTCAAAAATTCAAAATAACCCGTTTGTTCAAAAAACAACCGATGCTCCGGGAGCAAGTCCTATTCAAAAAACAGGCACTCCTGTTTTTGGTATAGAAATCATCAACGATGAGCCTAATCAAGAAAATGTGGAATTTTATCCTGACGGAACAATAAAATCGAAAACAGTATACGATGAGAAGGGACGTATAAAAACTATCAAAACCTTTGATGCAGAAGGAAAAGCCGAAACCCTGCAAAACTATGAATACACTGATGAAAATGTTACAAGCGGATTTTATGATATTAAAAATGGCAAAAGAATGGTAGAGACTCGTTATTTAGACGGTACACTTCAATATTGTACAGAAAATGATAAAAACGCAGGCACAGCTGCTGTTTCTTTATATGTAGATGATAAATTTCGTTCATCAATGCATGAAAACGGCAGTGAAAGAAACTTTTTCTCATTTAACGAAAACGGTGAACTTACTTCTGAAGTCATAGAGAAAAAAGACGAGACAATTATGCGTAGTTACTACGAGAATGGAAATTTAAGCCATACACAAATAAAAGATAAAAATGGATGGACTGAACGAACTTATATGGATGACGGATCTATGGCATATGAACGTGTTGCGAACAAAGATGGCATGATTGATGTGAAGCTTAGAAACAACGATGGAGAACTGGAATCCAGTGTAGAAACAACATACACAGAGAAAGGCTACAAAAAAATAACACATGAAAAAATACAATATGGAGATATTGGTACCGTAGACGTAACTTATGAAGAGATAGTCGAAAACGGAAACAGAACGGTTGTTAATCATGACAAAGACGGTTCGTATGTTTCATTTGAACATAAGGTTACTGAAAACGGATATGTTGAAAAAAGTTTCAACCCTGATGGCAGTATATCTATGGAAATAATCGTGGATGGAGAGAATGAAGTAAACTACGATTCCAAAAATGACCAAAAAATCGTCACTTACCAAAAAACAGTCACTCCGGATGGAGAGATACTTGAAGTCAGACGAGATATGTATGGAAAACTTGCTCCTGTGTACGAAAAAACGATTACACAAGACGGCAGTGTAGAAAACTATTATAGAGACAATGAATTGTATGAAAAGGTGACCACGTCCGGAAATCATTCAACTAAAGAACGCTATTATACCGACAAAGCTCCACGGGTAGTTTTTGAACAAGTTAAATCTGAAAACGGTGATGCTGTTGAAAAATATTATAACAGCGGAGGAAATTTAGAAAATGTTACTGAAAGAATCGGCAATGGCGACAGCGTTACACGCTATGATGAAAATGGAGAAATAATTTATAAACGTGAATCCTTTACAAATTCAACAAAAATTATGAGCAATGTCAACGGAAAATTAGAAACCATTATCGATATGAAACGCGAAGATATAGATGACAACCATTATGTCACAACGAATAACGTAGTTTCGCATGAAGTTGAATTTTCTGACAAAGAAATAACAATAAAAAATGCAAATACAGGAGAGATTAATAAAATTGATCTTGAAAAAATGCTCTCGGCTTTGCCTGAGGAAGATAGAGCAGATTATTTAGAAACCCTGAAAGGATTGAGCGGAGAGAATTTGGTAGATTTGAGCTTTGAAGCTGACAAAATTTATGACACAACTTATGCACAAAGTGAAAGCTACGCTGGAGTTTATAACCACACTAGCGATATAATTCAAACAGATAAAAGTACAGGAACCTTATCACACGAGCTGGGACATGCTGTTGATTTTTCACAAGCAATAAATTCAAGCAGTATTGAGCAAAACAAAGAATTTGAAGCAGTTTATCAAGAAGAAATGACGTCATTTCTTCAAAAATATCCCGCCGGACGTGAAGGAACAGACCTTAATGACGGCGTAAACAATGTGTCACGCAGGTTTTATGCGCTGACAAATAAAAAAGAAATGTTTGCTGAATCATACACTCTTTTAGCGCTTGGCAAGTCATATTCGGCAGATGTTATTGTCCAGCACTTCCCAAAAACTTTCGAAGCCGCTAAAAAACACCTGGAATACATCCGCAGTTTACCGCCTGAGGAACGCCATTAAAATTTTTATTCGGGGGACGCTTTTTAAAGAGTTGTGTAAGTGATTGCGTAAAGAGCAACCATAGCAACAGCACTGAAAACTATCCAGCAGTTGATGACAGGATGTTGGTTGGCAAAAACCGTTGTGATGCTGTATTTTTTCTCCACAGAAGTTACGTTATTACTTTTCATAATTAATCCATAACCTTTCTATACATGATGATTTTAGCGTTTTGAGCTGTTTTTGCATCAACTATATGGAGGAATTGGGTTATTTTATATTTGGTGCGTTTACGCACTCTACTTTCTGTCACCCCGCTGAGCGATTTTATAATAAAATTAAGATTTAATTCTGAGCGGGGTCTTTATGTCAATATTTAGATACCGCTCAGATTTATATGGTTGATAAATTCCAAAACTATGCAGCGGTATGACAAACCGTGGTTTGTAAAATTGTAATTGCTATTTTTTTAGTTGCATGACATTATGATTAAATCAATATATAATTTTGATACACATAAAAAAGGTTGGATAAGTGACAAAAGCCGCTACATTAATGGATATTTCCCAAGTCGTTAAGAATACTCATTTGCAACACGTTGCAATAATCATGGACGGAAACCGCCGTTGGGCAAAGGAAAGATGTCTTCCTTCAGCTATGGGGCACCAAAAGGGTGTTGAATCCCTTAAAAAAACGCTTAAAGCATTTGATAAATTTGGTATCAAAAATCTTACTGTATACGCTTTTTCTACTGAAAACTGGAACAGAAAAAAAGAAGAAGTAGAATTTTTAATGGGCTTATTGGCTAAAACGATGCGAGATGAGCTGGATGAACTCCACGAAAACAACGTGAGAATCCGATTTATCGGCAATATGGAAAAATTGAGCAATGATTTGGTTTCTATACTCAGAAAGACAGAAAATCACACCTGCAAAAATACAGGCGTAAACCTTCAAATAGCTTTTAATTACGGATCTCGTGACGAGATAACAAATGCCGTTAAAAAATTAGCCAAAAAAGTGGCTGATAACGAACTTAAACCTGAAGATATCACGGAAGAAATGATATCAGAAAATTTATATACAAAAAATTTGCCTGACCCTGATTTGCTCATTCGAACAGGCGGAGAGCAGC
>JAVBRY010000155.1:0-7708 GCA_031547505.1 Candidatus Gastranaerophilaceae bacterium
TTCGATGATTCTTTCTTTGTATTTTGAAAGTCTGAAGAAATAGTTTTCTTCTTGAACTTCTTCAGGTTTTGTCTGGTGGTTCGGGCATAAACCGTCTTCTGTTAAATCTCTCGGATTCAAGAATGACTCACACCCTGCACAGTATAGACCCGTGTATGAGTGTTTATAGATATCGCCTTTTTCAACGAGTTTTTTGAATATCTCTTGAACTATTTTTTTGTGTTCTTCGCTGGTTGTTCGGATAAATTGGTCATACGAAATTTCAAGCAGCTTCCACGCCCCGACAAATTGATCAGCATTGCAATCACAAATATCAATCGGGCTTTTACCGCAGCTTTCGGCGGTTTTTTGGATTTTTATACCGTGTTCATCTGTTCCGGTTAAGAAATATACGTCATTGCATCTTTGTCTGAAATGACGGGCAAGAACGTCAGTCATGATTTTTTCATAAGCGTGTCCGATATGCGGGCAGCCGTTTACGTAATCTATAGCCGTAGTTAAGTAAAATTTATCCATTAATAAAAATCCCTGTATCTTGTATGATAAAATAAAAATAGCATAAGCAAGGAGAAAGATAAATGTCAAAGCGTTTGAACGACAGAGCCAATAAACAATTGAGAAATATAAAATTCATAAGAAACTACACAAAGCATGCACTGAGTTCGGTGCTTGTTGAGTTTGGTGATACGAAAGTCATCGTGACAGCTTCTCTTGAAGAATGTATACCAAGGTGGATGGATAAAAATGACCCCAGAGGCTGGATAACCGCAGAATATTCTTTGCTTCCGACTTCTACACACACAAGATGCCAGAGAGAACGCACGAAAATATCAGGACGAACACAGGAAATTCAGCGCCTTATCGGACGCAGTATCCGTTCTTGTGTAAACTTAGAAAAATTCACCGGCTTAACCTTAACAATTGACGCTGATGTTCTTCAGGCAGACGGCGGCACAAGATGCGCAAGTATTTGCGGGGCATATATTGTTTTGGAAGATAGTGTTTCCAAGTTATTAGAAAACGGTTTATTAAAAGAAAACCCGATTATTGAACCGATTGCAGCTGTGTCGGCAGGGATTATCGACGGAGATGTGAGACTTGATTTAGATTATGCAGAAGATTCCAATGCTCAGGTCGATGCGAATATTGTTATGACCCAAAGTGGGAGGATAATCGAGTTTCAAACAACAGCCGAAGGCAATCCGTTTGAGAAAGAACAGCTTTTAGAGATTTTAGAGACTGCAGAAACGGCGATAAAGGATATTATTTCGTATTATTAGGTTATTGTGCCATTGTCATTGCGAACGACTGAAAGGAGTGCGGCAATCCAGGCAGTCGCATACATTCGTCATACCGCAATACTCCCCATCCGTCATCCTGAACTTGATTGCGGCGCCAACCCGGTTGTAGGATCTGATTATTTACGGATGTTTTATCAGTTCTGTCGTTCAGAGTATAAAGTAAAACCCACAGTGGGTTCAGATTCCGCATCAAGTGCGGAATGACAAAAGTTGGTTAAGGCTCTGTAACTGCCTTAATCGAATCATACGCAATTTGCATAAGGGTTTCTATCTCTTCTTCCGTTATCACATACGGCGGGATGAAATAAATCACGTCGCCGGTCGGACGAAGGATTGCGCCTCGTTTTAAGCCTTCTTGATAAACCTTATACCCTACACGTTCTTCAAAACTAAAAGACTCTTTTGTTTCTTTGTTTTTAACCAGTTCAACCGCACCAATCATGCCTATATTTCTCACGTCACCGGCATGTTTTAGAGATTTGAATTTCTCCATAGATTTTGCGAATGCTTTTGATTTTTCGGGCAGTCCTTCGATTATCTTTTTTTCTTCAAGGATTTTTAAATTCTCTACTGCTACTGCACAAGCTAATGGATTCCCTGTGAAGCTGTGACCGTGATAAAACGCCTTAACCTTTGTGTAATCGTCATAAAAAGCATTATAAATCTTGTCTGTGGTGATAGTCGCTGCCAGCGGCATATAGCCGGCGGTGATTCCTTTTGCTACACAAGCAATATCGGGTTCGATATTTGCATGTTCGTAGGCGAAGTACGTGCCTGTTCTGCCGAATCCCATTGCCACTTCGTCGTCAATCAACAATATGTCGTATTTGTCACACAGTACACGGAGTTTGGTTAAATATTCAGGCGGATAAATCCTCATACCTGCTGCACCTTGGACAAGCGGTTCGATGATTATTCCTGCGATATCTTTATGCTGTTTTTCAAAAACTTCTTCGACATACTTTATACATTCTATGTTGCAAGCTTCTTTCTCACAGCCTTTTGGGCATCTGTAGCAAAACGGTGCGGGGATTTCGATTTTTTGAAATAACAAAGGTTGAAATACTTCCTGATATATAGGTATGCCGCCCACAGAAACTGCCCCGAGTGTATCACCATGATAAGAATCTGACATTGCGACGAATTTTTTCTTTTCGGGTTTGCCGCTTTGATACCAATATTGGTAAGCGATTTTTAAAGCCACTTCCACCGCAGTCGAGCCGTTGTCCGAATAAAAGACTTTTGTCAGGCTTGGCGCGCTGATTTGAACGAGTCTTTCAGCAAGTTCAATAGCGGGTTTGTGGGTGAATCCTGCAAGAAGAACGTGTTCTATTTTTTGTGACTGTTCATAAAGAGCTTTATTGAGGCGGTCATTTGAATGCCCGAGTGTGTTCACCCACCATGAAGCCACGGCATCAATATATTTGTTGCCCTTATCGTCCCAAACATAAATCCCCTTGCCACACTCGATAATAATCGGCTCGGAATGTTCATATTCTTTCATCTGGGTATTCGGGTGCCAGATGTATTTTAAATCTTTTTCGATGAGTTCTTTGTGCTGATCCATTAAAAAATTATAATACAAACAATAAACACTCCGTCATCCTGAACTTGTTTGCGGCGCCAACCCGGTTGCAGGATCTGATGATTTTTGATGTTTTTATTTATTCTGCAGTTCAGAATTTTAAATGAAATCCTAAATTGGTTCAGA
Organism: Candidatus Gastranaerophilaceae bacterium; assembly: GCA_031547505.1. Taxonomy (GTDB): domain Bacteria; phylum Cyanobacteriota; class Vampirovibrionia; order Gastranaerophilales; family Gastranaerophilaceae; genus JAVBRY01. Next base: position 3,013 of record JAVBRY010000155.1, read on the forward strand.
TGCCGAATCAAGTTCGGCATGACGACTAGTTAAAGTTTATTAAAAGGGGCTTGCCCACATGCCAATAATACTACCAATAAGGGAGTCCTTTTATTTGAGATTTGCTATAATTTTTTTTATGAAAATTAAAATCAAAACTACAAAGGATTTTATTAAATCAGCGACGAGAAGCTCATTTGTTAACTGGCGAGTAATCTATGCTTTAATTGCTTTCCCTATTTTATTTATGTTTTCTCCTGGATTGTTCGGTGAAATGGCATCAGAAGAACCCTGGCTTTTTCCGGTGATTGGTGTAGTGCTGGTGATTTGTATTACTAATCACATCGTGAATGTAATGCAAAACAAAGAAATAAAAGAATATAGTGAGATAAATTTCAACGAATATGGTGTTGGATTTAAAAGAAATTCCGGCAAAAAAAATACCGAATTTTATCCGTATGAATCTATAAAAAGCTTGAAAATAGAATTCAAAACAGAAGAAGCTGTGGATAATAGAACAGGAACAGATGCAATAGGAATTAACCGAATTGATTTGGTATTTGCGCTCAATAACGAAAAAGACATTACAATCAATCTTTATGGCGATATACGGTATGTTTATAAGATTTTAGATTACAAAAAGTATTTCAAAGAATTTGATTATAACTTTAATACATTGTATGGGTGCGAAGAGATTATCAGGGCAATTGACTTTTATACAGCTCACGGCAGTGAGAACAGAAATAAATATGCCCTATCTGTAATTGTTGCAACAACTCCCTTGATTTTCTCTGCAATAGTGTTGTTTAGCTCAGAAAATATAGCAAGAATTTTAAGCTATATATTTTCGATTAAAGTTTCGCCCATTCTTCCATACATAGCATTAGCCATTTTTATTCCATCTTTAATTGCCACAATAATTGCGTTGAGAAATTGGTTTGCTGAGGAAATAAAAGCCCCTTAAAGATTTGAAAAATTATATTTTAAAGGCACCGTCTTTATAGATAAGATTGTCATCGGCATAGATTTCGCTGCCGTTTTTCATGTTCTTAATCAAATCCCAATGCAAGCCGGACACGTTTTTTCCGCCCGTTTCAGGATAGGACGCACCGAGCGCCATATGTATAGAGCCGCCAATTTTTTCGTCGAAAAGGATATTTCCTGTTACGTCTTGAATCATTGCGTTCGTTCCGATGGCGATTTCGCCGACGAACCTTGCGCCTTCGTCCATATTAATCATATCAAGGAAGAAGTCCTGACCTTTTTCGGCAGTGGCTTCAACGACTTTTCCGTTTTCGAGTTTTAAGCGTACTTTGTGAGATTCGTTGCCTCTATACAATTGCGGAAGGTCAAAATAGATTTTTCCGCTCGCACTGTCTTCAACAGGTGAAGTGTAAATTTCTCCGTCAGGGAAGTTACACTGACCTGAGCAGCTTTTCCATTTTCTGCCTGCAACATTGAATGTGATATCTGTTTCTTCACCGATTATGCGGATTGTAGAAACTTTGTTCAGGTAGTCTGCAATACGTCCTTGTTCAGCATCGACTTCTTTCCATTTTGCGATAGGGTCATCAAGGTGCAAGTAGCAAGCCTTGATTAAAAATTCTGTATACTCATCGAGTGACATTCCGGCCTCTTGAGCAAGTGCGTTCGTTGGGAAGTCTGCTATAACCCAGTCTAATTCGCCTTTAGCTGCACGAGAAAGCAGAAGGTCTGACATAGGGCGCGTAGCCTTAGAGCGCTTAGCCATTTTTTTAGAGTCGGCTTTTGCCATATTTTTTACATTATAAGGAGAGCCGATAGAGATCAGCTTTGTTGCTTGCTCATACTCAACTCTGAACATCGGGTCAATATACTCAAGCTGTTCGTCTGTTGCAAATTTAATGAAAGTTTCATTTAGGCCTTCCATACCGCATCTTACGATAGGGTTTGCACCTTTTAAAAGGCACTGCTTGTATATTTCTTTAACTAACGGCTGCGACACATCGCTTGTAGTGCGGATTACAACCAGGTCGCCTTTGCCTACTTTTGTAGAGTAATCAACGAGTACTTTTGCGTATTTTTCCCATAATGCGTTCATGATATCTCCTAATGTTTTCTTATAACTTGGCGTCATCCTGAACTTGTTTCAGGATCTGATGATTTTGGATTGTTTTCTTTTTCTCTGTAACTCGGATTTTAAAGCATAACGCTTTGTGGGCTCAGATTCCGCATCAAGTGCGGAATGACAATTTATATTGTTGGGCTGAAAGCCCAATCTACAACTACATTGTTTCTTTTGATTTACGTAAAGTGATTCCGCGTTTTGAGTCACGGATGAACTTAACTATATTTTGAACATATTTGTCGTTCGGATAAGTTTCTTCAAGCATATCAGCAGCTTTGGAAACCGTATATTCCCCTGATGTAATAACCTTGAAGGCGTGTTTAATATTGTTTCTTTCTTCAGGAGTGACGCCGCGTCTTTTTAAGCCCACACTGTTAATGCCTTCAGGTATTGGGGGTCTGCCTTCGCCTTTTGAATAAGGAAGAACATCCATTCTTGCGGCAGAAAATCCGCTGATGATACACATCTCACCGATTCTGATATTTTGGTGAAACACGCTCATTCCGCCGATAAATGCTCCGAATCCTACGTGGCAGTGCCCGCCAAGTGTAGCAAGGTTTGCCATAATAACTTCATCTTCAAGCACGCAGTTGTGTGCGATGTGAGCGGAAGTCATCAGCAGGCATTTGTTTCCTACAACGGTTGCCGTTCCTTCGCCCGAAGCTCTATTGACTGTTACATATTCTTTAATGATACAGTTTTTACCGATGATTGCTTTTGTCGGTTCGTTTTTATAGCCTAAATCCTGAGGTGCAGTGCCGATACTTGCGAACGGTGAAATAACAGTTCCTTCACCGATATCACAGTGTTCAAGGTATGCGTTCGGCATAATTGTGACATTATCGCCGAGTGTTACTCTGTCTCCCAGTACTACATGTGCACCTATGGTCACATTTTTGCCTATTCTAGCGTCTTTTGCTATCAATGCTGTTTCGTGTATCATAATCTTTGCTTTGCCCTCGATTTGTTGTCGGCATAGTAATGCCGACCTACTTTTAGTCTTTTATACTACTGAAAAAATCATATCCAATTCGACACTTAGTTTCCCGTCAACAAAAGCTTTTCCGTGTGCTTTAACAACAGGACCTCTGGCTTTTGTCATTTCGACTTCCATATCCAGTCTGTCGCCCGGGCGAACCATACTTTTGAATCTGCAGTTGTCGATTCCTGCGTAAACAATGAGTTTGCCTTTGTATTCAGGCAATGTCATTATGATGCCTGAGCCAACCTGTGCCAATGCTTCTGTCTGTAAAACTCCTGGCATAATCGGGTTGCCCGGGAAATGCCCTTGGAAGAATTGTTCATTCATTGTTAAATTTTTGTACCCTTTGCAATACTTACCTGGAACGCATTCAGTGATTCTGTCTACAAGCAAAAAAGGATATCTATGGGGTAACATCTCCATGATTTCCATAATGTCGAATTGTAGTAAAGTCTCTGTGCTCATTTATATCTCCTTTTTAAATCTTATTTTTTAACGTCATGCTGAACTAGTTTCAGCATCGCAAGGTCTATGAGACCCTGAAACAAGTTCAGGGTGACGTGATACGAATCTTGTCTTTTAAAATCTTAGCTGTTTTAACGTGAACTGCGTGACCCGCTTCTTTCACGATAATTTCAGCTTTTAGGCTCAACGGATTTATTCCTGTCAAGTAAAAGTCACCTATAAGGTCAAGAATTTTATGTTTTGTAGGTTCAAGCTCACTGCGAAGTTCTGTTGTGTAGCCGTCTTCAGTGAGGCCGACTGTATTGTCTATTGATACACCCTTTGCAAATCCTGCTGCCTGCATCATATCCAGTTCTTTTAAGTAGCCGAAAGTTCTGGCCTCGACTATTTCATTCATATTATCTTTATTCAAGCTAACCCATTTCTGTTTCAAGTCAGGATGGTTGAAGTTTACGCTGTAAGTTACATTGAAAGAATCTGAAGGTAATACTGCAATGTGTGTTTTACCGTTTATGTAGTAAATAGGTTCGTCAAGAATATAGTTTTCAGAAGGCTGTTTTGCACCGCCGAGAATTTTTACCCATTCTTTTGAGCTGCCGTCTAAAATCGGCATTTCAAAATGTGAAAGATAAACGTCAATGGCGTCGATATTACATATAGCGCAAGCTGCCATAAAATGTTCAACCAGCATAACTTTTATCTGTTCATTTCCGATAACAGTGCAGTGATCTGTGGAGACAACATTATCAACGTCAGCAGTGACAGTTGCACCGCCAAGGTGGAATCTTATTCCCTTTTCGTTTGAGGGTTCAAGTCTTGCTGTACACTCTGCACCCGTCATGAGTGCCACGGATGTGATTTCGATTTTCTCTGATATTGCTGCCATTATGAATTACCCTGTTCGAACGACTCCAATATATGTTCGTACTTTTTGAATTTTGAAATTATTTCTTCAGCTGATTTTATTGCTTTAATATGTTTTATAAAATCTTTTCTCGGAACTGCCGGAGAACCGATGATAATGGATTTTTCAGGGAAGCTTTTTGATACGCCGGCCTGAGCCATAACAATCGAGTCGCTTCCGATTTCGATGTGGTCTGCAAGTCCTGCTTGTCCTGCTATAACTACACGGTCACCGATTACACAGCTTCCTGCAATGCCTG
>JAVBRY010000185.1:0-4064 GCA_031547505.1 Candidatus Gastranaerophilaceae bacterium
TAAGTAATAGGATATAAAAAGGGAAAATACATGTGCTCAATGGAGATATACAGTAACTTTTACTGCAATCCATACACGGGGCTTGGCGGCTCTATGTACGATCCTGCCCAAAGTTCAATGAATATTGGGTCCATTTTCGCGCAGATGAACAAATTTCTCACGGATTTAAACAATATCGAAGCTCAACCGGGCTCGTCCGGATTTTCAATGCCGATGAACTTTGTACCGCCGACAAACATCATGCAGTATTCAATGAGTTTTAATAATCCGTTCGACAGTTCATTCAGCAATATGTTTGCGATGCCGCAAATGTTCCAGATGCCGCGGTTTAATTTTGATACCAGTTTTAACAACTACTGGCAGCAGACAAATCGAACAACTCGAAGTCCAAACAGTGCAAAAAATTCGCTGTCGAATGTTGAGTACAAGGCTGCCGATACGTCATATTTTGATTATAATATTGAACCGACACGTCAGTTAATGAAATTCAGGCATTTAGATCAAGCATTCTTTGATAAGACAGTAAGAATAGCGAAAAGAATTAACTGTGACCCTGCAGATTTGCTGGCACTGATGCATTTTGAATCAGCCAGAACAATGAGTCCTTCTGAACCAAATAAAAGTTCAGGAGCTATGGGGTTGATACAAATTATGCCAGAGACTGCAATAGGATTGGGGACTACGGTAGAAAAACTTGAGCGAATGTCTGCCGTTCAGCAGCTTGATTATGTTGAAAAATACTTAGTCAATGCTAAAACTACATCTGCGAAGATACCTCTAGGCACTAAGGTAGATGCTGCAACTCTCTATGGCATAGTGATTATGCCTTCAAGAGCCAGGGGACATGTTTTAATAACTCCGGGGTCAGGAGCCCACAGGTCAAATTACAAAAATCTAGAAAGAGATGGCGACGGAGTGATAACCAAAAATGATGCCCATATCGTAATGCAAGAACATAGACAAGCCTTGGGTTATCCTGTTATCGGTGCTAAGAAAGCTGAATAGGGTTTATAGAATTCAACATGTTTTATTCCGTCATCCTGAGGCGTAGCCGAAGGATTTCCGGAGTATGCAAAGATTTTTATAAAACCCAGAGATTCTTCGCTTTGCCGCTACGCGAACAAGCAGAAGGACGAATTAAATTGTTTTTAGTTTGCAATATTAAAAATTTATAAAAATCATTGAACAGCTGCATTAATTGTGAGAGAATAGACTTGGTCAATAATATAAGTTATTGGGGCAGGTTATTTTATGCAGAAGATATTGGTTGTAGACGACGATAATGAAATCAGAGAACTCCTAGAGTTTGACCTTTCGCACAGCGGATACAAGGTGGACACTGCCCGTGACGGTTTTGAAGGATTGGAAAAAGCTGTCGGGAATTATTATGACCTGATTCTTCTTGATGTAATGATGCCCAAGATGAACGGTTTTGAGGTGTGCAAAAATATCAGAAAGTCAAAACCCGAGCTTCCTGTTCTTATGCTCACGGCAAAAGGAACAATTGATGACAAGACACAAGGGTTCGACTGCGGCGCGGATGATTATTTGGTTAAGCCTTTTGATATTCAAGAGGTGTTACTAAGAGTGCGAGCACTTTTGAGACGAAATTCCGAGCAGGGTTCTGATGTAAAAATAAAACAAGAGGTCTTAAAAATCGGAGAAATCGAGATATATCCCGATTCTTTAGAAACCTCAATAAACGATAAGATGATAAAACTCACCCCTACGGAATTTGAAATCTTATACTGTCTTATGCAGCATTTTAATAACTCCGTTCCTCTGGCGACGCTTCTTGATGAGGTTTGGGGATATGATTCGAATGAAGATGTCCGAATGCTCCGAGTTCACGTGGGCGGGCTGCGTCAAAAGATAGAAAAAGACACAAAGAATCCAAAATACCTGCACACAGTGACAAACGTGGGTTATAAACTCACGCCCTGCGGTGAGGAGCAGGCATGAAACATTTTATTAAAATAAAGAAAATTCAGAGATTGAAAATTGTTGAGCAGATAATAATAGTTCTGCTCATTGCAGTTATTGCACCTCTTGTTACAAGCGCCATCATTATCAACAATATCAACCAGCACGCGGTCCGAAATGAGCTTCGTTATTCGGCTTTAATCATCTCAGAATCGATTGCATCGAATATCCAAACGTTTTTTCAAACAGGCAGAGACGAACTCGACAGCATTGTTCTTTCATTGAAATATATCAAATCCGACTATATGAAAGAGGTATATTTAACTGACATTTTGGTAAGTTCAGATGCATTTAAAGAGCTGGATATCATAAGTACAAACAATGCATCTGCAATAACATCCGGCGTGAGCGGATTCCGATACAATGATGAGAACAAAACAATTGAGGCAGTAAAAAAAATAAATGACCACGAATACCTTCGTGCTGTTGTAAATGTCAACCTCTTCGATGACAAGGTTTTCAATATCTTCACCAAAGATGACAGGCAGATTTATGTTTTAAATTCAAAAAATGAGTTGATAATCTCGCACAACTACAACAAGTCTGATTTTGACAAGTTATTATCGGCGCTGCCTAAGAATCTTAAAACCGGCGAATCGGAGATATTCGGGCGAGTCAAAAATCAGCCGTTGTCATACTACAAGATGAAAAGCCCTGAGATGACTATTGTTGTAAATACAACAAAACAAATCACAAAGAAAACAATTAACAAAGCCCGATTCCGAATTATACTTGCTATTGCAATCTCGGCGATATTTATTCTGACTGTCGTTTTTCTATACACATACTACCTCTACATAAACATACGGCAATTGTTTAAAGGAATAATGGCACTATCTAAGGGCAACTACAAGAGGAAAATTCGTCTTTTAACCAATGTCTTCACTCCGTATGAAATTATTTTCCTTGCACTGGAATTTAACAAGATGGTGGATGAGATTAACAAGTCATACCGCCAGCTGAAACACAAAAACAGAGAACTCAAAAAGCTGGATGAATTCCGTGCAAATCTTATCGACACAGTGAGCCACGAATTCAGAACACCTTTAACAAGCATCAAAGGCTACACTTCACGCCTCTTGAGACAGGATATAGAAATAGATGAGGAAACCACAAATAAATCCCTTCGTGTAATAAAATCCCAATCCGAGAGATTAAGCAGAATGGTAGATGATTTATTGGTTATACCTGATATCGAAGGGGCAAAGCTCAGCTTGAATATCGAGCCGGTTGATGTGAACGATTTGATAAATGAAGCACTGTTATCTGTAAAGAATAGAGAGGATCTTGAGATAATCTTTAATGTTGAAGAAAACTTGCCTCCTGTGTTGGCTGACAAAGACAGACTCGAGCAGGTGTTTATCAACATAGCCGAAAATGCTTCTAAATATTCATACGAAAATACGCCGATAAAAATTGAAGCAAAAAAAGAAAACAACAAGGTGGTTGTTGAGTTTATAAATGAATCGGATTATATCCCATCCGACAACCTCAACAAGCTGTTTGGCAAATTCATCAGAATAGACGACAAAACAACCAGAACGACCCGAGGAACAGGACTCGGACTGTTTATTGTAAAAGGCCTGGTGCTTGCGATGAACGGCACGATAGATTTAAAATCCACTCAGGGCAACGTTTTTACAGCGAAGATAAAGCTGCCGTTAGCTTAGGTTATTTTCCATAAGTACTGAACAAATCTTTCAGATATTCATCTTTTGATTTATCTACCAATTTATAAGTTTTCTCATCAGGCACGGCTCCATTTTTCAAAAGGATTTCAACAATCTTCGTTTGTTTCTTTTTAATTGCGTAGTTTAGCGGAGTCCCGTAGTGACAGTCTTTATTTACATCTGCTTTATTTTTTACAAGCACATCAATACACTCTGAATTCTTCTTTTCTATAGAATAAACTAATGGAGTAAAGCCTAAGCTTTCCGTGTCAGGATTTGCACCGTTTTTCAATACCGTATCTAACATTTCAGGTTGATTGTAATTAATAGCTCCCATAGGTAAAGTCATCCCTAATGAGGTAGAATTCATATCAAATTTTGCATCGACAAAATTTTCAAGAACATCCGTTC
>JAVBRY010000003.1:0-3351 GCA_031547505.1 Candidatus Gastranaerophilaceae bacterium
CAAACATGTTCAATCTTCTTAAATCCTGGCTGTTGGATATAGATGCAGCAACATTTGCACGGTAATATACAAGGTTTTCTTTGATTAAACTTACTTTTTCAGTACTTGTGAAAACATCTGTAAAAAACAACATATCTTCAAAAATTAGTCCCTCAAGGAATTTAAAGTTCTTAATATAATCTGTTTTATAAATTTTATTCCAGGAAACGACACAAATCCTAAAAATGAAATCATACGTTTCTTTGAAACTGAAAAAACGATCTTTAAAACTATCCGGAAAGATATTCAGGTTCATGTACGGGTCATTTTGTGAGTATTTATCTGTTTTTTCATCGTATACCGTGATAGAACACATTACTATATCGCTGTCATAGGTTTTTGCATTATTATACAGTTTTTCAAACATTTCAGGATCTGCCCAGTCATCTGAATCTATGAAACCTATATATTCACCCTGTGCAACCCCTATTCCCATATTTTGGGCAGCAGATTGTCCTTTGTTTTCCTGGTTTATTATTTTGAATCTTGAATCTTTATTTTCAAAATCAGCCAAAATTTTCGCCGAATCGTCAGTCGATCCGTCATTCACACAGATAATTTCTATATCCTCAAGTGTTTGATTTAACAAGCTCTCCAAACACTGCACAAGATACTTCTGCGCATTGTAAACCGGTACAATAACAGAAACTTTGGGCTTGTTATTTGTATTCTTTTCCGTTTTGTTCGTTTCTTTCGCGTTTTTCATTTAATAATTATATCAAAAGCGTGAACATTGATTTTAAAATCTCAAACGGATTATCAGGTTCGATTATTTCTCGAAGATTAAGTAATACAATATTTGATTTTTCAGCCAGGCCTTTGATTTCAATCATATCCTTTTCGCCGGTAATAGAAAGTCCATCACCAGCCTTTAGTATCTTAGAGTTAACCTCTACAGCGCCTTGAGCGATTTGAATCCAGTATGCTCTTTTTTCGTTTAGTTCATACTGTATTATTTTCCCGGCGTTAAGATAAGCCTGAAATATTTCTACATCTTGCTTTACATTTATTAAATTCTCTTTAGCTTCTCCAGATGCTACCAACAAAAACTTATTTTGCATTTCTTCTTTAGCAAACGTTTTTGTTTCAGACGAAGGTTCTGCATCATGTTCATCAGGCAAAATATATATGACTAAAAAACGAACAGGGTCAGTTGAAGATCTGTTATGCTCACTGTGCATTATACCTTTGCCAGATGATATTTTCTCTATTATACCGGGTTCAAGCATGGCTTTATTGCCTAAGCCATCTTCATATTCCAAAGCGCCATCTAAAACTATAAGAATTATTTCTGCATTATTATTTCGATGAAGCTTAAAACCCATCTGAGGAGCTATAGTTATTTCGTTTAGAACACGCATATCACTAAAACCCATATGTCTGGGGTCAAAATATTCAATAAATGAAAAAGTATGATAACTTTCAAGCCAGGAGACTTTTGTCAATCCGCGTTGTTCTTTAGGTCTTATTTTATACATACAGGCTCCCTTATATACAGAACTAAATTATATCTTTATTTAAATATATCTACCTGCCCCAGTAGTTTAGTATCGGATTAATAATTTGTAACTGTCAAAAATAAACACCGGATGCTATAATTTTGTTATGAAGATTAATTACAGGCGGGATGGATTTTGAAAAGATTTTTAAGTTTATTTTTTATACTTTGCCTTTGTGTACCTTACACTCTGGCTCAAGAGAATGAAAATGTAGCAGAAACAACAGTTGCCGAAGAGATGGCTGCTGAAGAATCCGGAGCCGGTATTCCTGTATGGACAGAGTTCTGTCCTAAAAAATATTTGAATGCCGCAGTAGCAACTCCTGAAGAATATAAAAGCAGACACAAATTTTTGTTCGGCAAGTATCTACAAAGCAATGTGGATAAACACAACCAAAACGTAAATTACTGGCAAGGCAGAGAAGAGAAGTTTGAATACTTTCTTGAAGTATGCTCTAATTTTCCTTTAGATAAGCAAGAAGCCTGCTATCAAAGATTGCGTGACCGTGAAGTCCGTTTGACAAAAGAATTCGATGCTCAGGGTCAAGTAGCTGCCGTGGATGATGCCGCTAAGAGAAAGCTTCAACAAGACAGCAAAATGATGATGGGCAATGACGGAATGCAAATGATGAACAATGTATTCCAAAATATTCAGCATACGAAAGAATAATTTTTATTGTGCAGATGATACCCCAATTTCATTTCTGTCATACCGCTGCGTCAAGCTATTAAAACACGCTTTAATATAAATCTGAGCGGTATCTAAATGTATGATTTTCAGACCCCGCTCAAACTATAATTTTTATTTAACCCAATAATCACACAGCGGGGTGACAATAGGACTAAAACTTTGGATATGAGCCTAGGATTTTAACAAAATTTGTATAGGATCTAATCTTACTCATTGCTTTTTGGCTTATTTCATCATCAATATGACCGTCAAAATCGACAAAAAATACGTATTCGCCCAGATTCTTCTTAGACGGGCGAGAGTCGATATAGCAAAGGTTTATCCCTAAATCATCAAACACTTTCAGAACCTTAACCAACGCACCTGCCTCGTTTTTCGTCGCAAATACCGTGCTTGTTCTGTCTGAGCCTGTGGATTCTGTTTTTTCTCTTGTAATAAGAACAAATCTGGTCTTATTATCAGGCTCGTCGTTTAGATTTTTTAGTAAGATATTAAATAAGCGATTAGTGTTAAATTTGGCGCTGCATTCGCTTCCGATAGCTGCATACGTTTCATCATAATCAACAAGGCTTCTCACAGCTTTGCTTGTAGAAGACGCCTCTATCTGTTCATACTGACCAAGCAAGTTGTGAAGATTGTTCTGACACTGAGCCAGTGCCTGCGGGTGAGAAATAATATTCTTTATTTTTTTAATGTCATTCGATTTTGAAATCAAGCAGTGATTAATTTCAACAACAGTCTCAGCTGTGATTTTCAGGCTTTCATCTTTTAGTTTTAAAAGATTGTCCATTGTTTCTCGAACGATGCCCTCTATCGAGTTTTCTATAGGTATAACACCAATGGATTCCGTATCTTGCGCCACATGTTCAATTACTTTTTTGATGGAGGAATAATATTTGTGCTCAAAATTTTCACAGTTAATTTTTTCGCAAAAATAGTTCATTGCCTTCTCGCAGTACGAACCTTCCGGGCCTAAAAATATAATCTTTTTTGTAGTAATGTTACTTTTCAATTTAAAAATGCTCACAATCTATAAAAAGGGTGTAAAATATTCATATTGTTAATTTTACAAAAAGGCAGAGAGAATGGCAAATAACGAAGGCGACAGTAGGCCTCCCGCAGG
>JAVBRY010000028.1:0-6905 GCA_031547505.1 Candidatus Gastranaerophilaceae bacterium
AGTTATTGTAGCAGCTATTTTAATTGCTGCGGCTATTTGGCAAAGAAAAAATATAAGTAAATGGTATAAAGAAGCTGTTGAACCTTTAACGAAAAATTCAGGTAATTCGGTAAGTGCATCAAAATTACCTTCATCATCTAAGGCTCCATCTGAGATACCTCCTGCCGCAACTTCATCTACAACTGAAGCTGCAACTACAACGACAGCTACAACTAAGCCAGTCAAGCCCGATGTTAAAATCGAGCCTGTAGCTCCAGAGGTGCCACCTTCACCCAAACCCGAGCAAATGATAAAAAATGAACCAATTATAGAACCAAAGCCTGTTCAAGAAATAGTTCCAATTGAAAATATTAATAATAATATTGCAAATGAGGCACAAACTGTTGTCAGTTCAACACAAGCAACACCTGAATTGCATAAAGTTATTAAAAGACCAGGGCATACTGAAAAGATAGAGGCGTTTGAATTTATAACAAAAGAAAACGAAAAGTTACAATTAAATTTGACTAAACAATATCTTAGAGAAGAGGATTTTCTCTCTGGTTACCGTGATCAAATATTTTTCCAAGTCTCTGACAGTAGCGGAACACTTCTTGGCAAGTGGGATGGATTTATCAGGAATGAAGATGGTATTAATGTTTTAAATGGTCATTTGATTGAAACAAAATTGTCTAAAAATATAAAAGGTCTGGGTACCAAAATTAAAGAATTAATTAATGCAGAAGCAGTAGCCAATAATTGCAAAAAAATAAAAATAAATGCTGATTATCATTCACATATTTTTCATAACAAGATGGGATATAAAGCCGATTTCATTGATGAACGCTCAGCAAAATTTATTTTAAAGGCTATTGAAAAAAAAGGTGCTTTACCTGAATTATCTGCAGAAGTAAAGGCATTCCAAGAAAACAATCATAGCATTGAAGAGTTGAATGGATTTTTTGACAAAATACTCTCGTTGGCAAACACTAAAAAAATGAGATCTGCAGATATTGGTATAGCTGGTAAAGAAATACCCATGGTCTTTAGTTTATAATTTTAATATAGCTATAAGGATTAGTTAAACTAATCTGAGTATTAAGAAATATGTTTATTGAAAAGTTTGATTTATAATTGTACTATCATCTTATAGACTAATCGGACTAATTAGGATCAATCGGGGAGCACATTTTCAATGAAAAAATATATATCGGCTGCAGCAGCTGTTTTACTATTTTCCGGACTATGCGCATACGGAGAAGAGAATATTATAAGGGTCACAAACTTTTATCAGAGCGGAACACAGTATCTGAACAGTGACCAGTATTCAAAAGCTATAGGTGAGTTTAAAAAAGCGCTTCGTGAAAATCCTGCAGATAATTCATCGAGAATCCAAATCATAAACGCCTACCATGCCCGTGCAGCATACTACAATAACAAAGTACAGGATTTTAAAAGCGCAGCGAACGACCTTCGTTCAGCTCTTTTTTATATGAAATATTATGATGTGACACCGGTTGATTCTCAGACTTTGAAAAACATCCAAATCACTGAAGGCAATTTAGAGAATGTTTTATCATCAATGAATTTTGATAACAGCCCAAAAGGCAGATATGCAGCTGCAAAACAGTTACGTTCTCAAGGTGAATTTGCGGCTTCAGTGACAGAATATATGTATGCAATTACAGACCCAAAATACAAGAAGGAATCATTCCTTGCATTGGGTGAGATTTATTACATAATGAACCTTAACCAGCAGGCAGCTACTTATCTTCAAAGAGCACTGGCTGAGGATTCATCCAATGCTGATGCACATTTGAAGCTCGCAAGAATATACGAGAAGATGGGCAATCCCGACAAAGCCGCAAAAGAATACGGTATGGCTTTGACTTCATCGTCTGAAAATCAAGAAATAATTTCGGCATTGGAAAATATATGGAAACAAAAAGTTGCGGCGTCTCCTGATAATGCCGAAAACCACGCAAACTTAGGCGCAATTTACCAGAAAAAAGGTAACCTTGATGCGGCGCTTGAAGAATATAAACTTGCTGAAAAGCTCAATCCTTCTAATGCCACAACCAGATTGAATCTTGGAACACTTTATCAGCAGAAAAAAGATTATGAAACGGCAATGGAAGCTTATGATTCTATTCTCAAGCTCTATCCGAACCACGCAATGGCATATTTCTATAAGGCGCAATGTTTAAAGGCTATGGGATATAAAGATGCAGCTATTCAGAATTATAAACTGGCTCAGAATTTAGAGCCAAACAATACTATGATTAAAAACGAACTCTTTGAACTCTATAAAACAAATATGACACCCGATGATGTCTTGAAATATCTGGGTGAAGAAGTAAAACGTGTTCCTAACAATGCGGATAAGCTATATGAATACGCCTATGAACTCCATAAAGTAAAAAGGCTTGATGAAGCGATAACGTATTACAATCAGGCATTGAAACTCAGCCCGTCGAACGCTGATACTTATGTTAACCTTGGTATAGCATATACCCAAAAAGAAAGTTATGATAAGGCTAAGCAGATTTTTGAGCAGGGTCTTTCTATCTATCCTGAAAATTCTGAGTTGAACAAGCAGTTATCCATATTAGAATCCGCTTCGGGCAACTACTACTACACTCAAGCAACGACTCTGTTTAATCAAAAAAAATATAAAGAAGCTATAGCGATGTACGGTAAAGTTACTCCTGTATCGTCAGAGTCTTTAGTGGGGATTGGTGCTTGTTATCAGGCTATGAACAACAACAAACTGGCACTGGAAAACTACAAAAAAGCCTATAATCTTGATTCAAAAAATGCAGACATAGCATACTATATTGCTCTAGTTTCATCTAATGAAAATAATAACGCAGAAGCCTTGTCATACGCTCAAAAAGCACTCGCTATAAATCCTTCTCACAAAAACGCAAAAGAACTAATGACATATTTGCAGGATGAAGCTACGGCGAAAGAGCTCGAAGATGCTATTGCCTTGTATGAAAAACAAGAGTATACAAAATCACTTGAGATGTTTAATAAGCTCATTGCAAAAAACCCAAAAGATGCTAATGCACATTATTATTGCGGCTTGATTTATGATGACCAGAAAAAATACTGGCAGGCGATTGAAAGCTACAAAAAAGCGATTGAGGCAGATCCTGCGATGAATGTTGCAGAGTATTCAATAGCTGTCGATTATGATTATCTTGGAAAATACAAAGAAGCGACGTCTTACTATAAAAAGTATCTGACAACAACAAAAGAAACTAACGACTATACGGCGTATGCAACTAAAAGAGTTCAGGAGTTGAAGGATTACGTCACGCCATAACAATGAAAAACAAAACAATTAAGATAGGAAACGTGGAAGTAAAAAGTTGTGTTGCCCTTGCACCGATGGCAGGGATAACCGATATTGTGCTGCGTCAACTGATTAGAAAATATTCTTCAACCTGTCTTTTGACAACAGAAATGATTAGCTCTGAAGCCTTGATGCAAAAGAAAACTACTAACATTCTTGATTATAACGAAAATGAATATCCTTTAGCGTTCCAGCTTTCCGGACATAAACCTTTTATGATGGCAAAAGCAGCAAAGATGCTGGAAGATAGGGCTTCTATCATAGATATAAATATGGGCTGCCCGGTGAATAAAGTGGTCAAAGGCGGAGACGGTTCGGCTTTGATGAGAACGCCGGAGTTGGCTTCTGATATTGTTAAAGCGGTGAAAGATGCTGTCGATATTCCAGTTACTGTAAAATTTAGACTCGGTTATACGGCTGACACAAAGAACTTCGAGAGCTTTGCACAGCTGATGCAAGAATCCGGTGCGGATGCTATGACCGTTCACTGCCGTACACGTTCACAAATGTATGCCGGAGTCGCTGACTGGAAAGCTATTTCAAAATTAAAAGAATTTATAACAGTGCCTGTCTTTGCTAACGGAGATATTGTTGATGTGGATTCAGCAATAAGATGCCTTGAAGAAACGAATGCCGACGGGATAGCTATCGCAAGAGGAGTTCTCGGAAATCCTGACCTTTTATATAAAATCGAGCATTATTTTCAAACAGGTGAAAAATTAGAAGAATTCAATTTAAAAACAAAAATAGCTTTGATGAAAGAGCATTTGAATGAAGAAGTTGCTCTTCGCGGTGAAAAAAGCGGGATTGAGTTCACGAGGAAGTTTTATCCGTATTATGTAAAAGGGATGCGGGGCGCTTCACAATTCAGGCATGAACTGGTTCGAGAAAACAGCTATGATAAAATAATGTCTATTCTTGATGAGGTAGAAAAAAATTATGGCTAATACAAATGAGGCTGAAAAGGCGTTCTATACATACATAATTCTTACCGAGAATAACACTTACTATTGCGGCTACACGGATGATTTGGAGCATAGGCTTGAAAAACACAAACAGGGATTGGCTGCGAAATACACACGTGCTTTTAAACCCTTGAAATATGTCTACACAAAACAGTTCCCGACAAAGTCCGAAGCTATGAAAGAAGAGTGCAGGATAAAGGCACTGAATC
Organism: Candidatus Gastranaerophilaceae bacterium; assembly: GCA_031547505.1. Classification (GTDB taxonomy): domain Bacteria; phylum Cyanobacteriota; class Vampirovibrionia; order Gastranaerophilales; family Gastranaerophilaceae; genus JAVBRY01. Next base: position 4,515 of record JAVBRY010000028.1, read on the forward strand.
GCAAACAAAAAGAAGATTTGATAAATACTCCTTCTTAATGTTGATTTTTTAGGTTTTTCTTTGTTATATTTGGCTTATGGATTCAAAAATTATAAACAACCAACAATGTCCTATATGCGAGGACAAAAATACAAAACTGGTTTCTGAGATATTCAAAGAGGCGGAGGATATACATGTTTTATGCTGTAATAAGTGCAGTGCGACATTTTTAGCGTCGTCAGATAAGGTTTAATGTAAGCAAACCATCCGGCAATTTGCCGCCCCCTCACCCCAACCCTCTCTTCTTCCTCATACTTGACCGGCTTTGCTGGAGACCCCGGGTCTAGCCCGGGGCGAGCTTGAGTCGTAGACTACAAAGGAGCCGCACGAATCAGGATACTTGAACAAGTACAAAAATTAGGCTTCAATTTCATTTTAGCCAATTTTTGGTCGATTAAAATAAATCTATTCCAATAAAAAAGGCTTCTTGTGAAGCCTATTAATTAGTTCTCTTAAATTTTGTATTTATTCAACTCTATGCGGTTTTTTCTCTCTTTAGTCTTGTTTTGTCCTTTATCCTTTAGTCTTTGTTTCGCCCTTAGCTTTTATTATGCGATGAAGTTAGTTCCGAATCTTGTAGCACCCAATAAAACACATTCTTCTAACATTGAGTCCAAGGTTGTGTATCTTTTTCTTGGAGGCTGTTTTTGAGCTTCTTCAAGACCAAATTTTGTATTTTTGTATTGGTCTGTGATTGACATTGTGTAGTTTGTGAATGGGTTAGTGATCATATCGTTCTCTTTCTTATTATTTGTTTCTCATATTTATATAAAGTAATTTAGTATATAAAAATTGCGTATTTTGTATATACTAAGTTAACATTTCTTTACAAAATGGTTTAAATAATTTAAAAACGGGAGAATGCAATAAAATCAACACTCTTCAAAAAGTTAGAAAAGACCTTTTCTGGAGAGTATAAGACCGATACATATTGCTGCAATAAGAGCAAACACTATCACTAACGAAAATCCAAGCTCATGCTGTGCCAAAGGAACAGGCACGTTCATTCCCCAGAAACTCGCTACCATTGTAGGTATAGCAAGTATAATCGTTACTGAGGTCAAGAACTTCATCACCATGTTCAGGTTGTTTGAAATAATCGATGCGAAAGCATCCATCATATTTTCAAGGATGTTTCTGTGCATCTCAACCATCTCAATCGCCTGTCTGTTTTCGATGATTACATCTTCCATCAAATCTTCGATTTCTTCGTCATATCTGATAAAATTGCCAAACTGCTCGATTTTTTTGAAACGGCTCAATTTCTCAAGTACGTGTCCGTTGTCCTTGAGCGCTGTAGTAAAATAAACCAAACTCTTCTGAACCTCTAAAAGCTGGAAAAGAGCTTTGTTTTTCATTGTTCTTCTTAAATCTATTTCTATTCTATCGGTCAATCTGTTTATGTGCTCCAAATATCTCAAATAGAACTTCGTTGCCCTAAAAAGTATCTGAAACATAAATCTTGTTTTGTCCGCAGTATTAAACAATTTTGTTGTATCCTGGTTAAAGAAAGAGATGATTCTGTTTTCTTTCAACGCAACCGTAACAATGTTATCAGGTGTCATAATTATACCCAGAGGCAGTGTATCAAAGCTGTTTTCATCTTCCATCAAAGGCACGTTTGTGATTATCAGGAGCTTGTCATCATCAATCTCGATACGGGAACGCTCCTCAGAGTCCAGTGAGTCTCTTAAAAAATCGGCCTCAATACATAAAGCTGCCGCGACGTCTTTGATTTCATCGGCTGTGGGTTTAATCAGGTTAAACCAGGAACCTTTTTCAAATTCGTCTATCGAAAGCTCTTTCAGCGATTTATCTTCTTGTGTTTTGAAGATTTGAAGCATATCAGCTGACTCCGACTCTTATCTGTGCACACTGAAATTATACAACAATCAAATTTATTTTCATATCATATAATTACAGGGCATCATCAATTGTTGATAATATTTATTATGTAAAACACGCTGTCATCCCGCTTGTTCGCGCTTGTTTACGAAGTGAGCGAGCACCACACCTTATTGTCATTCCGCACTTGCGGATTGCGAGCAGAGGGCAGAGTCGACTCCACGTATGTGGAGGAGCGAGCCCGTTTAACGCGAGCAAACCAAGCAGATGCGGAATCTGTCACACTGTAATTGTTAGTTTCAAGCTTTCAAATTTAAATTGATATTGATATTGCAGAAGACTTTAATTGTTGCTGTGAATGTTACTTGTTACTTTTCTTTCTTTTACCTCGCAACAAAAGAAAGAAAAGTAACCAAAAGAAAGAAAATCCTGCGTATCAATTCGAAAAGATAATGGTTTTAAATGCCAATTTTACCGGTCAGCGGATTCCGGCTAGGGCGCCGTGTC
>JAVBRY010000203.1:0-8439 GCA_031547505.1 Candidatus Gastranaerophilaceae bacterium
CGATGTTATTCTTCATTTTAAACATGTACTTAATCGAAAACTGTGTAACAGAAACTGACTCAAGTGTCATGTGGCACAATGTTATTGTTGGTTTTGTGAACGGTTTGTTAGCAGGTATTATTGTGAGAGGAACGATTCCGCTTTTGGAAAGCTGGTTCAAGATTCTTACACCATACGGACTTGCTGAGCTTGGAAACCACAATCAGCCTTTATTGAAGCGTTTGCAGTTTGAAGCGCCCGGTACTCACGCCCACTCGGTAAAAGTTTCAAACCTTGCCGAAGCAGCTGCTGAAGCAATAGGAGCTAACCAAATTCTTACACAGGTAGGCGCTTTGTATCACGATATCGGTAAGTTAAAAAGACCATTGTTCTTTGTTGAGAATCAGACATATTTTGTAATTGAAAATCCGCATACAAAGCTCAATCCGAGATTGAGCAAGATGGTTATCACCGCCCACCCTAAAGATGGGCTCGACATAGCTAAAGAATACGGGCTTCCGCCTGTTATTCAGGATTTTATTATCCAGCACCACGGTGACTCTATTGCCAGCTATTTTTATAATCAGGCTAAGGCACAAGAAGGTGAGGAAAAAGTAACAGAAGAACAGTTCAGATATACCTGTCCGAAACCGTCTTCAAAAGAAGTCGCAATTCTTATGATTGCCGATGCGGTGGAATCTGCTTCAAGAACGCTCAAAGACTTCTCGCAAGAAGAGCTTGACAGTATGATTAACAGGCTTATTCAAGAAAGACTCAATGACGGTCAGCTTTCTGAAACATCTTTGACATTGAAAGATTTAAAAATTATTGCAGAAACGTTAAGCAAAAGTTTGCGTGCCGAGCATCACCAGCGTATCAAATACCACGAAAATATTGTTCAGGAGCTGGAGGACAACGTTATGCGAAGAAGATTCGTTGCGCCGGATAAGATTGCTACTGACGACGAATTAAAGATAGAAAAGAAGATTCAAAAACGGATACAAAAGAATAATGAGTAGTCCGGCAGAATTAAATATTTTTATTGAAAATATTTGCGAAGAGCTGTCTCTGATTGATATACACGGGCTTGATTTAAAGACTGTAATTGATGATATGAAAAAGATGGTAAATTTTTTCCTTTCTAACCCAAACTGGGTTGAAAAATCTTGCCTAATTGAATATCAGGGAAAGAAATATGACACAATCACATTCGATATTGTGCTCTGTGACAACGAAAAAATCCACGAAATAAACAAAGAATACCGAAACAAAGACAGCGCTACCGATGTTATAAGTTTCGCTCTTTTTGCTGACAGCAAACCTGAAGAAAGATTCATATTCGATAACGAAATAAACCTCGGCGAGATTATTGTCTCCCTTGAAAAAACAGAATCCCAGGCTCTCGAGAATGGAAAAAGTTTCAAAGATGAACTATACTTTTTATTAGCACACGGAATCTTGCATCTGATGGGATATGACCATCAATGCGAAGAGTCACTTGCTCAAATGTGGGATATGCAAATAAAAATGGCAACAGAGGTAGGAATAGGGACAGAGATTGGGGGCTTGAATGTCTAAATATGGAGCAACTGGAAGATTAAAAAGTTTTCAAAACGCATTTAACGGTTTAAGTTTGGCGTTTAAGTCACAGAAAAACTACAGATTTCATCTTCTGCTCGCGTTCTTGTCTTTGCTGTTAGGCGTTATGTTGAATTTTAGATGCCTTGAGTATTGCATTTTACTTCTTGCAATAAGCAACGTCATAACAGCAGAACTCTTCAACTCAGTAATTGAATTCACGCTAGATGCTTATTATAAAAACAAATTTTCACAGCTTGTCAAAATGGCGAAAGATCTCGCCGCAGGAGTAGTTTTCCTCGCTGCAACGACAAGTATTCTTATCGGTTTATTGTTGTTCACAAGAAAAATTTTGACAATAATTTTGTATCAGTAGGGTTTGGCGATAATCTCGGTGCTATATACACAAAGCAAATAACTTCGCAGTCCCGGGCATAAAGTATTGGGTTATTGAAGGATAAAAGTTTTACGGGATCTCATAAATTAACATATTGTATGAGATCGCCCCGTGTCGGAGCACGGGACAGGCTCCATGAATGCCCTTCGTATATCGTGCTTTTGGAAGCCCGCGACGGCATAGATCTCAGTTAGTTCTCAGGTGGAAAATTATCACCCAATCTCTACGGCGTCAACCTATCCATCAACCTTGGGAACGGAATGGTTTCACGAACGTGCGGTACTCCGCATATCCATCCGACTGTTCTTTCAATACCCAAACCGAATCCGGCATGAGGGCATGTTCCGTATTTTCTCAAGTCCAAGAACCAGTTGAACGTTTCAGGTGAAAGTCCGTGTTCTTTGATTTTTTCAAGCAGTTTGTCCAAATCATCTTCACGCTGACCACCGCCGATGATTTCACCGTATCCTTCAGGTGCAATCATATCAACACAAGCTGCTGTCTCGCCTTCTTGTTTCATATAGAATGCTTTGATTTTCATCGGATAATGGTGAATCATAACAGGTCTGTCAAACTCTTGTGAAATCAGCGTTTCTTCGTCTCCGCCAAAGTCTTCACCCCACGGCGTGTCGTTCCCTTTTTTGTGAAGAATCTCGATTGCCTCGTCATAGCTGATTCTCGGGAACGGTCTTTTTATGTTTTCGAGTTTTGAAATATCACGCTCGAGCGTTTCTAAATCTTCTCTGTTATGCTCAAGAACCTGTTGGACAATATATTCAACAAACTCTTCTGCCAAATCCATATCATCATAAATATCAAAGAAAGCTATCTCAGGCTCAACCATCCAAAACTCTGTCAGGTGGCGGCGTGTTTTTGATTTTTCGGCTCTGAATGTCGGACCGAAACAATATACTTTACCCATTGCCATCGCAGCAGCTTCCATATATAGCTGTCCGCTCTGCGTCAGATATGCTTTATTGTCATCAAAATAATTTACTTCAAAGAGGTTTGTTGTGCCTTCACAGGCATTCGGGGTAAAAATAGGAGCATCAATAAGCGTAAAGTCTTTCATATCAAAGAAATCACGGACAGATTTAACAATTCTGTGACGAATTTTCATCACCGCTTTTTGTCTTAAAGAACGCAGCCACAGGTGTCTGTGCTCCATCAAGAAGTGTGTCCCGTGCTCTTTTGGGGTTATGGGATAGTCGTTAGAAGCGCCGATAACTTTGACATCTTTCACATCTATCTCATAGCCGATTTTTGAGCGGTCGTGTTTTTTAACCGTACCGACAATCTCAATCGAAGACTCCTGACCGATTTTGTCTGCAATTTCAAAAACTTCATCAGAAACATTTCCCTTAAAAACAACAGCCTGAATCTCGCCCGTGCCGTCTCTTAGCTGCAAGAAATGCAGTTTTCCGCTGGAGCGTTTGTTATACAGCCAGCCTTTAAGTGTAATTTCTTGTCCATCGTATTGCCCAATGTCTTTGATATAAATTTTCATAATAACCCCTCAATATTATCCAACTTCAATTCTACACCCGAAATGAATTTGCGGTCAATCTCTTGTAGGCAACAGACAGCAGGATGTATTAATCTTTCCCGTCATACCGCTGTGAGATTTTGGAACGTAACATTTGTATAATTATGAGCGGTATCTAAAAGTATCCGACATATAGACCCCGCTCAGACATTCTATTTCGCCACCTCACCCCAGCCCTCTCCTCACAGGAGAGGGAGAGTTATTAAAATAAATCTATGTTCAGCGGGGTGACAAAAACTACAACAGCTCTCTTTGTAGCTGTGTACGAAGATTGTTAGCCTTTAAGAGTCTTCGGGTTAGCATTTCATATCTTTTTTCATTTTCGCCATAGGGGGTTTTCATCTTAACAAGATCATCTACAGATTTGTTTATCTTATTTAATTTTGTGAGAGCATCTTTGACTCGGAAGAAGTTAAAAAGCATTTTAATTTTTTTCAGAGTGTTGGGGCTTAAGGAAGTTGTGCCCAAGTATTCTTCAATTTTTTCAAAAACAGAATCCCAAAATCCTGCTGCCTCTTCTAATTTCTTCTCTATGGGCTGGGTGATTGGATTTTTTGCAAACACGGAATCAGCAGAGTAGTCTAATTTAAAATCTTCTGCTTCGATATCTTGCGCTATTTGTTTTGTCACTTTTGTGAACTGATCCATTTCCATGCTTCCATTATCTATTAAAAAGTATTATTTTTTACCGAATAAATGAGGGATTTTTTTCCACTGTTTTGCCAGCCATTCTTTGTTTCGATAACCCAAAACTGCCAGCCCTGCTATAACAAGAGTACCTATAATTTTTTTTGCCGCACTTTTTCTTTTATAGCTTCGTACGCTTTCAGACGGCTGGTTGATGGTTCTTACCAACTCGTTAAAAAACCGGTCTCCGCCTTCCAGTTCTTCACGGATAGAATATTTATAGAACTGCGCAGGCGGCTTAACAATTACTTGGTAATTGGGCGTAATTTGTAAATTCGGGTTCACACTTGTTGCAGAATTTTGCATGACAATAACACTTCCTATTATTAATAAACAACTCTAATGTACAAAATTTGCTAAGCCAGACCCAAATTGTTACAAAGGGTAAAGATGCTTAGTAATTTAAAAAATATTTAAGTACAATTAACTAATAGCAAACAAGGAACATTGATGGAAAGACTAATCGGAATTTTCGGAATTATAATGATTTTCGGGATTGCTTATGCTTTTTCAAACAACAAAAAAGCAATCTCTTTGAAAACCGTCATCCCGGGCTTTATTATCCAAATTATCCTTGCGATTTTTATTTTGAAAATTCCTCTGGGAAAACAAATATTCCACGCAATCGGGCTTTTTATCCAAAAAATCCTTGATTTTTCAAACATGGGCGGGGATTTTGTATTTGGTGTTTTGACCAACAATCCTGAACGGATGAATGAGCTTTTTGGAGCGGGTTCGAGCTTTATCTTTGCTTTGAAGCTGATTCCAACAATCATCTTCATTTTGATTCTTGTAAACATCCTTTACCACTATGGCGTAATGCAGCGTGTTGTGGCGTTTTTCGCAAAAATAATGTACAAACTTATGAATGTCAGCGGGTCTGAATCCCTTTCTAACATTGCGAGTGCATTCGTCGGTCAGGTCGAAGCACAAATTATGATTAAACCTTACCTTTCCGGAATGACGATGTCAGAGCTTCTCGCTTCTATGACGGGGAGTATGGCTTGTATCGCCGGTGGTGTAATGGCAATGTATATCGGGATGGGTATCCCTGCCGAGTACCTTCTTGCTGCATCAATAATGGCTGCGCCCGGCGCTCTGGTTATTTCAAAAATAGTTTTTCCTGAAACCGAAGAATCTCAGACGAAAAATGAAGTTAAAGTTGAAATCAAAAAGACCCACGTAAACCTCATCGACGCAATTGCCCATGGCGCGAGTGACGGTATGAAAGTTTCAATAAATGTTATTGCGATGCTTATCGCTTTGATTGCGTTGATTTCGATGATTGATTGGATTTTGGGACATATCGGTTTGTTTATGGCAAACACGCTCCATATGAATTTATCTTTCATTCACATAAACCTTCAACAGCTTTCTATGAAAGAGATTTTGGGAAGCATATTCTCGTTGTTCTCTATTCCTATGGGAGTTCCGCTCAAAGATGCGACTGCAGTCGGGTCGTTGATGGGTACGAAGCTTGTGTTTAATGAATTTATTGCATATATGGATCTTGCGGCGATAAAAGCAACTTTAAGTGAAAAAAGTATAGTTATCGCGAGTTTTGCGCTTTGCGGATTTGCAAACCTCGGCTCTATCGCTATTCAAATCGGCGGTATCGGGGAGCTTGCACCTAACAGAAGAAAAGACCTTGCCAAGTTGGGTTTTAAAGCGCTGTTCTGCGGGACATTGGCTTCTTATCTTTCTGCATGTATTGCAGGGATATTGATGTAGGGATTTATTTAATGTGTTTTAATCTCGCCCCTTGGGGAGAGAAAAATGAGTGAGGGGTTAAAGCTTATTATAAACCCCTCACCCGTTTTTTCTGACTTTCGCATAATTGCTCAAGCCAAAAAACTACCCTCTCCCCAAGGGGCGAGGGTTTGTTAATAACCTTGATTTTTCGTACCAAACGTGCTATTTATTTAGCGTGAGGCGAGTTTTGTAATGAACGTCATTGCGTGGAGGACATAAGTCCGACGAAGCAATCCAGAAGATGTTTTCCAAAAACATACAGATGCTGAAACAAGTTCAGCATGACGATATACAAAATATTCGCCAACATATAGAGGAGTATAAAATGTTCAAATCAACAAACCCCGTTTTTTCAGAAAACAGATTCAGTTCTGAGCAGGTATTGGAATCAGCGCCAATGACCGTTGGCGGTACAATAAACAAGGCCTTTCTTTTGTTTATAGTTCTTGCAGTAGCGGCAGGTGCAGTGGTTTATCAGGCATATATGGGCTATGCGGATAAAATTATGTTTACAATGTGGGCAGGGTTGATTATAGGATTTATTCTTGCGATGGTTATTTCGTTTAAACCCAAAACCGCACCTTTTCTTTCACCGGTGTATGCTTTTGCAGAGGGTGCTTTCTTAGGCGGGATTTCAATTTTCTTTGAAGGTGTCTATCCGGGAATAGTTCTTCAGGCTATTGGTGCAACGCTCGGTGCAACGTTTGTAATGTTATTTTTATACAGAGTAAAGCTCATTCAGGCGACAGAAAAATTTAGAAGTGTCATAATGACAGCAATGATAACTATCATGGGTGTTTATATTATCAATATAATCAGCAGTTTCTTTTTCCACCGTCCGATACCGTTTATTGTGGATGCAAGTCCGTTAAGCATAGGTATCAGCTGTGTAATCTGTGCGGTTGCGGCACTTTCTCTCATATTAGATTTTGATTTTATCGAAAAAGGTGCAGCGAATCTGTTCCCTAAACACTATGAATGGTACGGTGCATTCGGGCTTATGGTTACGCTTGTATGGCTGTATATCGAAGTGTTGAGATTGTTGTCAAAATTGAGAGACAGATAAACCCATTATGCTGGAAAGAAAAAAGACCAATAGAGCTTACATTTTAGGGTGCGGAGTTGATTTGTTCAGTTTCGACGAGGCTTTGCAGTATGTGTTGAATTTCTTATATGATAACAAATCTATGCAGATAGTCACGATAAACCCTGAAATGATTGAGATAGCAAAGAAGAATCAAGACTTTGCACAGATTTTAAGCAATGCTGATCTCGTAATTCCTGACGGGGTGGGAATTAAGCTCGCTTTAAAAATTAAAGGAATCAACCAGCAGAATATTCCCGGGATAGAGTTTTCAAAAAAACTCATAGAGCTTTGTGAGAAGAACAATTTTTCGATTGCACTTTTAGGTGCTAAAGAGGAAATCGTTCAAAAGGCTAAAGATAACCTGCAACAAGAGTTCCCGCAGCTGAATATTTCTTATGTCAGAAACGGATATTTTTCTTCGGACGATGAAGAAGGTATAAAAAACGAGATGAAGGCTGCTTCGCCCAGAGTTGCATTTATTGCACTCGGAGCGCCAAAACAGGAAATGTTAATCCAAAAATTCAAACAAGAAATGCCCGAAACTGTCTTTATAGGCGTGGGTGGGAGTTTTGATGTGTGGTCCGGTGTTACAAAACGGGCACCTGAAATTTATCAAAAAATGGGGCTTGAGTGGCTTTATCGCACTGTTAAAGAGCCTTCGAGGTTTAAGAGAATCTTTCCGGCTTTGCCAATGTTTCTTGTTAGGGTTATAATGGAGTCGGTATTTAAAAATGGTACAAAATAAAGTACTAAAGAGATACTAAAGGGCAGAGTATATAGAGGAAAATAATGTCTAATCAGGCTCCACAACTTTCGGTCTTACAAATAGAAGAACTTAAAAAGCTTTGTACTGCAATGAGAAAAGATATCGTTTCAATGATTCATGCAGCTAAATCAGGACATCCCGGAGGAAATTTAAGCGCAGTAGAAATCATGGCAGTTTTATACAAAACCTGTATGAAACAAAGTCCGCTTTGGGATAAAGCACCTGACTTTGAAAAAAGAGACAGATTCGTGCTCTCAAAAGGGCATGCCTCTGCGGCGTTGTATTCAATCCTTGCGGAGTGCGGATATTTCCCGAAAGAAGAATTGCTCAGTTTTAGAAAACTCGGTTCAAAACTTCAAGGACATCCTTCTTGCAAACATCTTAAAGGGGTAGAAGTTTCTACAGGCTCTTTAGGACAAGGTATTTCAATGGCTTGCGGTATCGCTCTCGGCTTGAAACTGGATAAAAATCCTGCAAATGTTTAGATTTATATGGGTGACGGCGAGCTTCAAGAGGGCAGTGTGTGGGAAGCGTTTATGCATGCTGCTCACAACAAATTAAATAATATGATTATTTTCATAGACAAAAACAATCTTCAAATCGACGGTTGCACGGGCGACATAAAATCAATCGAGCCGCTTGATGAA